>CANRAC010000027.1 GCA_947628495.1 uncultured Bacilli bacterium | reverse complement strand
TCTTTTATTTTATCATTTTTATTACATTTGAAAAGTGTGTTCATTTTTCAACTTACACACTTTATATTACACCCTCTTTTTAATTACAATACTATTAATTATCATTGTTTAAATCAATTTTTATTTCTTCAATTATATGTCCTATATTACCTTCTCCAGCATATTTATTCATATCAAAGAAATTATCATTAATTGAAACCCACTCAAGTTTATTAACTTCTTCTATCAACTCTACATTTTTATTTAAAATTCCATAATAAACTTCTAATAATTTGTTAAAGGAAACATATTCGATATTCATAAAATGTTTTAATAAAACATCAGCTTTATTAATATTAGTTTCTTCAACTAATTCTCTATACGCTTCATTTAAACCATCTTTTTCTTTTTCTATTTTTCCTCCAACTAAATTATACATATTCATATATGGTTCTTTAGTTCTCTTACACATTAAAGTTTTTTTCATATCTTTATCAAAAATTACGATAACATTATACTTTTTCATTTTTACACCTCAACTATATTTTAACATATTATGAGTAAAATTTAATATCTTGAACAATTTTTTTTATAAATTCCCTATATTGTTCATCTTGACAGTAAATATAACACCCTTTAGAACCTCTTGTCAATAAGACCCTATATGCATTTTTAATTAACATATCAGCTTTATTTATAGCTTCTTCATAGTTGTCCTTAAACATTTTCTTTATACCTTTAAAGGATGGATCAGCTGATCCATGAGATTCATAATCAGTTATGATATTACCATTTCTATATTTTATATCATCCCCAATTATAATACCTACATAATCAAATTCTAATCCTTGAACTGAATGAATGCACCCGGCTTCATTAATTGACTCATCTATTGCATATGTTTGGTTTTGCCCCAAATTCCAACTTATTTCAAAATCTTCTATTTTAATATCATGATAATTTGTGTTATTTAACTCTTCTTTATTCCAGTTCCAGCAATATCCAGCTAGTAAACGAGCATCATATATTTCATTTTTTTGCTTTATTAATTCAAATAATTGTTGTGGCGTATCAATCACTCTAAAATCATAATTTATAATTTTATTATCAAACTTATTATTGAATCCTAATATATAATCAATAAAAGTTAAATATTCATCAGAACCATTGCATCTAAATTGATAATCTAATGATAATTCCGTAATCTTATAGTTCAAATCACTAGCAAATTTCTTTATATTTTGAATTGTACCTATATCATTTAAATGAACTTGTTGTAATTCATCTATAAAAAATATTGAATTTTTAGAACTTTTGATTATTTCCATTATTTGGTTGATACCATAATTATTAAAGAGTCCAGACTTTTCAGTCAAACATTGTGCTTCATCAACTATTAAAGTATCTATACTTTTATCAATTATGTCAGTATAACTGCCTGATGACTTAAAAAGAAAGTCAATATAATTTTTCTTCATTTCTCCCTTAAGTCTATAAGAATAAACTACTCGTGGAGCGGTATTTCTCGTCACATATTGACAAGTTCTTCCCATATTAACTATTGCATTTAATAAATTTATAGCTAATATTGATTTGCCAGTTCCCGGTTTCCCCTTAACTATAATCACATTATTTTCTTTTCGATTTTTAATAATTGATAAAATATTATCATAAATTATGATTTGCTGATCAATTAAATTAAAAAATTTATTATTTCCAATCAAATTATTTATTTCATTTTGTAACTTAAAAGAAGGCTTTATTTTTGAATTATCTACATTTTTTATAATCTGACCATTATCACCATAAACAATATTTGATTTCAAAAAATTAATTAATTTCTTTTTATCATCAACTCCAAAATAGAAAATATCTTTCATAAATCCATTATACTTTTCCTGTAATAATATATCATTATTTCTAAATTTGTAGTTATGCATTAACAAACATGATATTATTTCTACATTATTTTCTTGAATGTATTCATTATAATTTTTTAAAATTTCAGAATAAGACCAAACTTGATAACCTGGATGAATGACATCTTGTAAGCTACCATTCAAAAAAGTTTGAACTAAATAATTACTATCAACTATATTACTTACATTTTCCCATTGTTTTAATTCAAAAACTAAAACAATGGGATTTTTACAATTGTTATAACCGGTCAAGATTAAATCTATTCTGTTTGAAGTTAGTGGCAAATTGTATTCTAAAGTAATAGTTACTGTATTATCAAGATTCGTTTCTGATAAAATATCAGAAAAATATTTTAAAGAATTGTTCCAAGATTCGATTTCTGATTTATTACTAAACTTATGAAATACATCTTTGAATTTATTAGTTAATATTGAAGATATATTTGTCACTTCATTACAAAAATTTTTGATACTATTACTATAAATAATCATATTAATTCCTTCTTAAAATTTTTGATTTATCTCTACAGTTGTAAGTTAAGTATTCCCCTGTTATATATTTTGTAGCGTTAAATCTAGCTAATATTTTCTTATTGAACTCGCAATTCCATTCTTCATTTGTATAATTGTTAATTTTTTGGTATGTTCCAATACTCTTTAAATATTCAATATACATTTCATAAGAATTAAATGTCATTAAAAAGTTATTTCTACAGGCAGATAAAGAATATAATCCTGCTTCATTTACTATTTCATCCATTTCTTCTAAACTATATCTTCCTAACAATTCTTTAGGATCAAATGTTTCTAAAAGATAATTAGTTCCAGGGACGGAAAACAGAATATTACCATTGTTAGTTAATAATTCTTTTGCACGCCTTAGTGCTTCAATAGGATTATCCATGTGATGCAATACGTAACTAAATATAATCATATCAAATCTATTTTTAAAATCATATTTCATAAAATCATCATTAATAAATAAAATTTTATTGTTTCCTGTTAAAATTTTTCCTTGAGAATGTAGTATCATATCCTCACTTATATCTAAACCAATTAAGAAACTATTGTTAATTCTTTTATCAATTTTACTAATTAACTTTCCAGTACCACATCCTATATCTGCAATTGACATCCCGTTATAAATGTTCATCATAATTTCGTTTGTAATAGGATTTTTTATTCCATGATATGTTACAAATCTTGATTTATCATCCCAAGAATCAGCTACTTCCTTATTAAATACTTTTTCAACTTTTGATGACAAACTGATATTATTAAATTGTTTTATAAAATCGGAAATTATTTGATTGACTTCAGTAGAATTTTTGGTAAAATCATTTGACTCAAATTTTTTTATAATATCAATCAATTGTGAAACAGCAAAATCCAAATCATCATTTATTAAAACAAAATCATAATCTTTTGCATCACATAAATTTTTAATATCATCTTCAATACGTTTAGATGATCTATCACTTCTCCTATTATTTAATTCATTTACATTTGGTGGTAACACTAATATTAATATAGTATTAGGATTAACTTCTTTCATTTTAACTGCTCTATCTGGCGTTAATTGAAATATTATTGGTGCATTTGATTCAATATTATCCATATTTTTTTCAAAACTACCATAATAGTTCCCACCATATTCTCTTACATTATGCATTAATCCTTTATTAATATATTCTATAAATTTTTCTTTTGAAATAAAATAATAGTCAAAGCCGTCTTTTTCATTTTCACGTGGTTTTCTAGTAGTGCAGGTTGTAAATTTTTTATACCCCATCTTTTTCATTAAAATTTCAGTAATTGTACCCTTTCCTGAACCACTAGGGCCACTCAAAACTATATTCATGGATACTCCCCCTTAAAGCCAATAAATATATTATCATAAAATGTCTAAAATATCAATTTTATAAGCTTTATCATATTATTTCTATTTTAATTTATTAAACTTATTATGTAATATTTTCTATACCTCTTATTCCTACTTAATAACTCTTTTAATAATAATTCATCTGTTTCAAATAGTTCAATTATCTCTAACTTATTCATAATTACTTCACCTCATAAGTTAATTTCCATTCAATATATTCAGCATAAGTTATTTCTCGTTTTAATCTTTTATTTCCCATCAATTCCCATTCATCTAAAAATTGTTTTATCTGATTTATATTGTCTTGATTAACCTTAGGAACTTTTGATATATCAATTTGATAATGTGGTATCAATTCTTCTAACCACATCATCACATAAAATATATCTATCGGTTCTTTGAAATCATACTTTTTTATAGCATTAAAACTCACATTTAATATTTTTGAAATTTCCATTGCTCTGTCATCTTTTGGATTCCTATCTCCTTTTTCATATCTAGTCATTGTTCTTCTTTTACATTCTCCAGTCAATCCTAACTTATCTGATACTTCATCTTGCGTCATGAGTCTAAACTGTCTAGCAAATGATATTCTTGAGCCTTGAGATAAATCTTCTAACTCTGGTTTAGTATATAGTAATCGCATTTTTTATACCTCCTAAATCTTGTCGCACAAGCCTAAAAAAAGACTAAGATATACGACATTAAGTCATCTTAGTCTTAAATATTTTATATAAATTTCACTTTTTTTGGGTTTGATAAACATTGTAATTATCTAAGAAGCATTTTTTATAAATTACTTTTTCCCTAATAATTACTGGAATAAATACAGATATTGTATTTTATTCCTTATTCATCCCTTCTTTGATACTGGCTTGAGCAGCAGCTAAACGAGCAATTGGCACTCTAAATGGTGAACATGATACATATGTTAAACCAATATTATGACAGAATTCTACAGAAGCAGGGTCTCCTCCGTGTTCGCCACAAATACCTAATTTAATATCAGGTCTTGTTTGACGTCCACCTTCAACTGCCATTTTAACTAATTTACCAACGCCATTTTGATCTAATTTAGCAAATGGGTCAGATTCGTAAATTTTATTAGCATAATATGCGTCTAAGAATTTACCGGCATCATCTCTAGAAAAGCCAAATGTCATTTGAGTTAAATCATTTGTACCAAATGAGAAGAATTCCGCTTCTTCCGCTATCTCATCGGCAAGTAAGGCTGCACGTGGAATTTCAATCATTGTACCAATATGATATTCAATATTCGAATTCTTTTCTTTCTTAACAGCTTCAGCAGTTTCAATAACAACGTCCTTAACAAATTTTAATTCTTTTTTCTCACCTACTAAAGGTATCATGATTTCAGGAACAATATCATAGCCATCTTCTTCTTTTACTTCAATAGCAGCTTCCATTAAAGCGCGAGTTTGCATTTTAGCAATTTCAGGATATGTTACCGCAAGACGACATCCACGATGGCCCATCATTGGGTTAAATTCATGTAATTCATCACATTTTTGTTTTAAATGCTCTACACTTACACCCATATCTTTGGCTAAAGCTTTGATATCTTCTTCTTCAGTTGGTAAAAATTCATGTAGAGGTGGATCTAAATAACGAACTGTCATAGGTAGACCTTTTAACTCTTTATACATTGCTTTAAAATCACCTTTTTGGAAAGGAATTAACTCACTTAAAGCTTTTTCTCTATCTTCAACAGTTTCAGATAAAATCATTTTACGAATTTTCGGGATACGCTCTTCATCAAAGAACATATGCTCAGTACGGCATAAACCAATACCTTCAGCTCCTAAATTAATGGCATTTTTGGTATCTCTTGGATTATCAGCATTTGTACGAACAATTAGCTTACGTGCTTTATCTGCCCACTCCATAATACGGCCGAAGTTACCAGATACAGATGCTTCTTCAGTGGCAATTTCCCCTTTATAAATATTACCAGTTGTACCATCTAAAGAAATATAATCGCCTTTCTTAAATGTTTGGCCTCCTAAACTAAATTCTTCTTTTTCTTCATCAATTTTAATGTCACCACAACCAGATACACAACAAGTACCCATACCACGAGCGACAACAGCAGCATGAGAAGTCATTCCGCCACGAACAGTTAAAATACCTTGAGCAGCAACCATTCCTTCAATATCTTCAGGAGTAGTTTCTAGACGAACTAAAACAACTTTATTCCCTTTGCCACCAATACCTTCTTTTTTGGCTTCCTCAGCAGTAAAGACAATTTTACCAGCCGCAGCTCCTGGAGAGGCAGGAAGACCAGCACCTATTACTTCCCCTTTAGCTAAAGCTTCTTTATTAAATGTTGGGTGTAATAATTGATCTAAAGATTTAGCATCAATACGCATTACTGCCTCTTCTTCAGTAATTTTTCCTTCATCTACTAGATCACAAGCAATTTGAATAGCGGCTTGGGCAGTTCTCTTACCATTTCTAGTTTGTAAGAAATATAATTTTCCTTCTTGAATAGTAAATTCCATATCCTGCATATCACGATAATGATCTTCAAGTTCTTGCGCTAAACTCATAAATTCTTGATAACATTCTGGAAGATCTTGTTCAAGTTTAGTTATTGGAGATGGTGTACGAACACCAGCAACTACATCTTCCCCTTGAGCGTTAATTAAGTATTCACCATAAATACCTTTTTCGCCAGTAGATGGATTACGAGTAAAGGCTACACCTGTACCAGATGTATCACCCATATTTCCAAATACCATTGCTTGAACATTAACGGCAGTTCCCCAGTCGCCAGGAATATCATTCATACGACGATAAACAATAGCTCTTGGATTATCCCATGATCTAAATACTGCTTTAACAGCACCCATTAATTGTTCAGTAGCATCTTGTGGGAAATCTTCTCCATTCATTGCCTCTTTATAAACTTTTTTAAATCTTACAACTAACTCTTTTAAATCATCAACTGTAAGTTCTGTATCATATTTAATTCCTTTTTCTTCTTTTACCTCATCAATAATTTTTTCGAAGTATGATTTTGGCACTTCCATAACTACATCAGAATACATTTGAATAAAACGACGATAAGAATCGTATGCAAAACGAGGATTATTAGTTTTTTTAGCAAATCCTTCTACGGCTTCATCATTTAAACCTAAGTTTAAAATAGTGTCCATCATACCAGGCATAGAAGCACGAGCTCCTGAACGTACTGATACTAATAGAGGATCTTCATTATCACCAAACTTTTTGCCTTGAATTTTTTCTAATTGTTTTAAAGCATCAAAAATTTGTCCTTCAATATCTTTGGAAATTTGCTTTCCATCATTATAATATTCTGTACAAGCTTCTGTACTAACAGTAAAGCCTTGGGGAATAGGTAAACCTAAATTGGTCATTTCGGCAAGATTAGCTCCCTTACCACCAAGTAAATCACGCATTTGCGCGTTTCCTTCACTAAATAAATAAACATATTTTTTCATATTTTCCTCCTAACTGTTCTATTATAACAAACTAACTTTATTTAAACTACCTTTTTGTGCCTTTTTTACATAAAATTTCCAGAAAAAAACAAGTTATTATTTAACTTGCTCTTCTTTTAGTAACACTTTACAAATATAATATTTACCATTTTTATTTTTTACTGCAAAATAATTCCCGTTTAAATAAATTATATCTTGACCCTCAATCGACATTACCGTATTATCATTAGAATCTTTAATAGTAAGATTATTATCCTTTCCATAAAAATAATACCCGTCAACTAAAGCTTGTTTCTTAACATAATTGGAAATTTCATTGTTTTCCGCAATGACTTTACCTGTATCTGCTTCTATTAAAGATTTATATAAAGAATTATATTCCGAATTAAATATTTCAATTAAAATATTATTTTCATTAGTAAGCTCATAAGAAATAGAATTAATAGTATCCGAAACGATTGTTTCATACGTAGCTAGAGTATTGCCTTTATCATCATATATATTTAAAGATAATGCTTTATCATCAATTTTTTCTTCTAATAAGTAGCGATTTTTAATTACCGCATCTTCATCCACTAAATATTTTAAGAATTTTCCTTTTAACTCTTTTACTTCATTTTTCTTATTAACAACAATGGTATTTTTAAAAGTTTGCCCATCATTTTCATCATCATTTTTAGGATAAGTGCTGATTATTAAACCATCATCAGGCTTAAAAACTTCAAAAGCATTATTATTTCCGCAACAAACACGAGAATTGTATTCAATATCCGATACGGAAGTCTTATAATTATAAATTATTTCTAAATCGTTATTCATAACTCCTAACTCACGATTTTTAACAAGAACAATATTGTTATCATAAACTTCTATAGCATCATAAGAAAAATCTAATACTTCCTCATTTAAACTATTAATTAAACCATATTTACCATCTTTTTTCGCTGCCATATAACGATTATTATCTACTTTGAAGAAAAGATCTTCATAAGATATAGGAATAACAATATTACCTTCATAATCAATTAGACCATAACGTACTGTGTCATCAGCGCTATTTACACTACTTATAACAATGAACTTATTACTAAATGTTATAATATTTTCTTCGGCATCTGTTCGATTATTATCACCAATGATATTAACATCAGTCTCTTTAAAAATAGTTTTAAAATCACTAATTCGAACTAATTCTTTACCACCAACTACAAAATATTCATAATTTTTCATTTCGGGAGTTTCAAGTAAGGAAATATAGCTATCTGTTTCATACAATTTTTTACCAGTTTTAGCATTATAAATTATGGTTTTGATATTATTATCATTGGAAATAGTAACATAATACATATCTTTTAATAATTTTTTCGCATTTAAAGTAATGTATAAGGCATTTTCATCATTTTCATCTTTATATAAATTATATTCTTCTTGAAATAAAGTGGCAAATGTCTTAATATTTTTGCCGTTACGATTTAAGTAGACTTGTTCTCCTAAAGTGTAAGTATAATAACCGCCATATAAAATTTCAATATTCGTCGCTTCCTTATCAATTTTTTCAATAATTTTATCATTAATATCAATTATTAAATATTGATCATCTTTTTTGGCTAACATTATACCATCAATATATTTATCTATAGACGTATAGGATACTTTACCTTGCACGAAACCTGTTTCTATTTCGACTTGTTCTCTATTGGCTAAATAAATATAAACTACACCCGAAATAATTAAAACTAAAACAGCTAAAATTAATATCCAATTCTTTTTAATTTTTTCCATTTTATATCTCCCTTTTATTTTATATAATCATAACAATTATCATCTTAGAGGTCAATTATTTTTCTTCTTTACTACGCGGATGGGCATTTAAATAGACACTTCTTAAACGTTCATTAGAAACATGAGTATAAATCTGTGTTGTACTTAAACTGGCATGTCCTAAAAGCTCTTGAACGCTTTTTAAATCTGCCCCTTCATTTAAAAGATGAGTGGCAAACGTATGCCTTAAAGTATGAGGCGAAATTTTATGTTTGATGGCCGCTGCTGTTATGATATTATCTATTATTAATCTTACGCCACGATCGGTTAGTTTATTTCCTAAATGATTTAAAAATAAATAATCATTATGTTTATCCTTTAATAAAATCGGTCTACTTAACGTCAAATATTTTTCTAAACTTTCAATTTCATAATCGCCAAAATAAACTACTCTTTGTTTATTTCCTTTACCAATAACTCGGATTTCTTTACGTTTTTTATCTATATCTGCTAGTTTTATATTAACTAGTTCACTCACACGCAAACCCGTATCATATAAAGTTTCAATAATTAAAAGATTTCTAATGCTTAATACATCATCTTTTTGACAGACATCTAACATTTTTTCAATTTCGCTATATTGTAAAAAATTAGGTAGTTTTTTTTCTTTTTTAGGTGAAGAGATTGTTTTGAATATATTATCAGGAATAATATTTTGATTCACTAAATAAGCATAAAAAGATCTTAAAGCACTTAGATGGCGAGACACGGAAGCATTTTTATAGTGTAAAGTATCTAAATATTTTAAATAGCTACGAATATCATCTTTTTGTAATTTTAAATAATTAAGATTATTATTTTGAATAAACTCAGCAAACTGTAATAAATCGAGTTCATAATTTTTGATAGTAGTATTTTCTTGATAGTTACGCTCTAGAGCAAGATAATTTAAAAAATCATTAATATTTTTATTCATCTTTTATCCCTATATAGCAAGCGCATGGTCTCTTGATTTTCCATTCTTTGCCTATCTGATAAATAATGTCCATTAATATCATAGGCGCCATTATAATCTACTTGGTGGTATTCATTATATAAATTATGAGAATTGTAATAATCATACATCGTTAGATCAAGTTCTTTGTTAAAATACTCTTGCATTATTTCCCATAATTCCATTTCGTCTTGAATATCTTCAAATGACATTTGATTTAAAGGAACGACCTTTTTTGGTTCAGTTTCTCTTTTATACATCGCATAGATAG
>CANRAC010000026.1 GCA_947628495.1 uncultured Bacilli bacterium | reverse complement strand
CCATCAACATTAATGATAAAATGATAATTATTCTCTTTCCTTAATTTATCAAGCTCTTTGACTTTTAATATTGCTGTTTCTTTAAACTCTTGCCCGCCTTTACCAGGAATAACACTCATTACTAAAACTTGATCAATATTTGCTAAATATGGTTCTATTTTAGATACTGGCGTATCTGGATTAATAGCAAGGCCAACTTTTATATTTTCTTTTTTAATAATATTAATTAAATCATTAAGATTATCGGTTATTTCAGCTTGAATTGTAATGTATTCGGTAGGTAAATTTTTATACTCATTAATATAATCTAAAGGATGGGCACACATAAGATGCACATCTAATTTTTTTGATATGTTTTGCAAATAAGGACAGAGATTTTCAGTTTTTTCCATAACGAAAAGACCATCCATGACATCAACATGAATATAATCACAATTTGTTCGTTCTATTTTTTTTAAAGTTTCCTTTAAATTATCTTTTCTTTTTAAAAATGATACTGATACTTGCATATTCTCACTTCTCACTAATAAAACTTTTATAATTATCGTAACGTGATTTTAAAATTTTATTTTGGGCAACTGCCTCTTTTACTGCACACTTTTTTTCATTAACGTGCATACAATTAGGAAATTGGCATTGATATAATGAAAACTCTGGGAAAGAAGATTTTATTTCTTCTTTAGAAAAGTCATTAAGATCAAGAGCCGAAAAACCAGGAGTATCTACTAAATAACAACCAGCTACGGCAAATAATTCTACATGACGGGTTGTATGTTTACCTCTCCCTAGAGCTTCAGATATTTCCCCAGTTTTAAGTTTTAATGATTTATCAATTTTATTGAGTAATGTCGATTTACCAGCTCCTGTTTGCCCAGTAAAAACCGCGACACTTTCCTTTAATATTTTTTTTAATTTGCCAACTTGTTTATTACTAATCACCAAAATACCCAACTTACGATAATATTTACTTAATTTTTTTATTGTCTTTTTTTCCTGGCTAGTTGCTAAGTCTAACTTAGAAAAACATATAATTGGTTTAATTTTATTAAGTATAATAATGCTCAGCATTTTATCTATTAAATTTAATGATAAAGTTGGTTTTACAACACTTGTTAAAATTACCGCATAATCTACATTAGCTACCGCTGGACGTTCTAAGCTATTCGTTCTTTTTTCAATTTCTAAAATATAATTATTTTCTGGATCAATATGACAATTATCCCCAACTAAAGGGGTAATTTTGTCATTGCGAAATTTTCCCCTGGCTCGACATTCATATTCTTTACCATTAGCTTGAACTGTATAAAGATTACTAATTATTTTAATAATTTTTCCCTTCATTAGCATAATCCTGTAGTTTCACAAACATTTTCTTCATCTGGAACACTTACATCATTACCGGCCGTTTCATTTTCTTTAGCTGTTGCCACTTTAATATTTAGTGTAGAGCCCGCTGATACAGTATAACCTACTGTTTTACTTTGATAATAAATTGTCCCTGGCGCATAATCAGATGTTTCAATATATTCAATATTTAAAGTTATGCCATAAGTATTACACCAATTTTGAACAGCTTCTACACTATATCCTCGAGAAAAATCGGGATATTTAGTTGTTATATTAGGAATATATAAAGTAATTGTATCTTTTGGCTTCAATTTCTTACCAGCTTCAACAGATTGACCAATAATTTGCGTATCGGTTATTTCATTAGAACTTTCCACATCTTTCTTTTCAACGACAACATAAATATTTTGAACTTCCAATTTTGCTTTAACTTCAATATAATTTTGGCCGGTATAATCTTCAACTGTAATTTGATTGCTACCAGTGGAAACATATAAAGTTACTTCTTTACCTTTAATTTTTTTTGATCCACTAGCTGGATTAGTTTTAACAACTTTGCCTTCTTCTATATCATCCGAAGCAGTTTCTTTTTGATCATCAGCTATTTTAAAACCTTTATCTTGTAAAGTTTTAATAGCTTTTTTGACACTCATTCCTGCTACATCAGGAACGGTTACTTCTTTACCACCCGTTAATATTGGCAATATTAAAACAATAGTTGTGGTAATAATAACTAATCCGGCAAAAATAGAACCTAAAATAATTAAAAGTTTATTTTGTTTTTTCAAATCATCTTTAGTAATTTGTTTAGCCACAACTTCTTCCTCTTCTTCTGGCTCTTCTTTGACTTGTAAATCTTTTGTAACTTCCGCGTCTTCTAAGCCATCCTCGGGATAAGGATAAACATATCTTGGCTCATCTACACGAGAATCGTCCATAACTGTTTTTAAATCTTCATGCATTTCTCTAGCATCAGCATAACGATTTTTAGGATTCTTAGCAGTAGCTTTTAAAATGACATTTTCCACACTCTGCGGAAGGTTGGGCAAATACTCTCGAATTGAGGGTAAGGGCTCTTTTAAATGTTTTAAAGCAATTTCAACCGCATTATCGCCTCTATAAGGTAAATGACCACACAAAAGCTCATACATTAAAATTCCCATTGAATAGATATCACTTTGTAAAGTAGAACCTGATCCACTTGCCTGCTCAGGAGGTAAGTAATGGACTGATCCCATTACCGAGTTCGTTTGGGTAAGTTGCGCGGCATTCATTGCCATAGCAATCCCAAAATCAGTGATTTTAACTAACCCATTTTCTAAAATCATAATATTTTGCGGCTTGATATCTCGATGAATAATATACGAATCATGGGCTACTGCTATACCATCAGTAATTTGTAGCATAATATCAATAACTTCGGTAATAGTTAAGTTACCACGCTTTTTCAAAAGTTGTTTTAAATGTTTGCCTTCAATATATTCCATAACTATATAATATTGGCCATTATCTTCACCAACATCATAAACTTCCACGATATTAGGATGGGATAAACTACTAGCCGAAAGGGCTTCTCTTTGAAAACGGCGGACAAATTTTTCGTCATTAGCTAAATCACCACGTAACACCTTAACAGCTACGTTGCGATCTAAAATAGTATCATATGCTAGATAAACATTGGCCATGCCCCCTTCGCCAATAGTTTTTATAATTTGATAACGATCATTAATCTTCTGACCTTTCATTATCATAGACCAGCATCCTCACTTTCTTTCAATAAAAACGCTACTGTTATATTATCGGTGCCACCCCTAGCATTACTCTTTCTAATTAGCTTTCTTACTTTATCTTCTATAGTTAATTCTTCATCATTTAAGACTTTTTCAATTTGTTCTTTAGTTAGCATATTAGTTAATCCGTCACTACACAACATAATACCATCAATATCTTTATCAACATCAAAAATATCTAGTTCGCAAGATTCGGCAGCTCCTAAAGCCTTCATTAAGACATTCTTTTTAGGATGATTGATAGCTTCTTCTTCACTTAACTCACCAGTACTGACTAAAAGATTAACTAAAGTATGTTCTTTCGTGACTTTATGAAGTTTATTATTTTTTAAAACATACCCACGAGAATCTCCAATATTACCAAATATTAAATAATCTTGCGTTAATAAAGCCACAACTAACGTTGTACCCATTCCAGTTGTATCTGGATATTGCTTAGTGTAATCAATTATACCTTTATTAATTTCATTAATATTATCATTTAACCAATTTACAGCATCTAATTTACTTCCTAAAGAAGCAATTTCTGTAAATCTTTTTCCTAAATGGGTAACAGCTAAAGAAGAAGCAACTTCTCCCGCTCTATGACCACCCATTCCATCAGCCACAATCATTAAATATTCATTATTAATATTTTTTAAAATTGTTACACTATCCTCATTATGATCTCGAACTCTTCCCGCATCTGTTAAATAAAATGTTTTCATGCATCCACCTCTTTGCTTCTTAATTGTCCACACGCTGCATCTATTTTAGAACCAAATTCACGCCTAATAGTGACATTAATTTTCTGTTTCTTTAAAGTGTCATAAAATTCTAAAATTGTTTGTTTTGACGATTTTTTAAATCCTAAGTTATTTGTTTCATTATAAGGAATTAAATTAACATAGGCATTCATTCCTTTTAATAAATGAGCTAATTCTAGTGCACACTCTCTACTATCATTAACACCATTAAGTGTAACATATTCTATGGTAACTCGTCTATTAGTTTTTTTAATATATTCTTTTAAAGTAACAATTAAATTATCAATATCATAAATTTTATTTATTTTCATTAATTTACTACGCAAGGCATTATTTGGAGCATGTAAGGAAATTGCTAAATTTATTTGAAGCGGTTCGTCCATAAGCATTTTAATTTTGGGAATAATACCACAAGTAGATACAGTAATATGGCGAGCACCAATAGCTAAACCTTTATCATTATTAATTATTTTAATAAAATTTATTACATTATCATAATTGTCAAAGGGTTCTCCAATCCCCATTATGACAACGGATGATATGCGCTCTTTTATATCTTGGGTTACTAATAAGATTTGTTCAACCATTTCATGCGTTTTTAAATTTCGAACTTTCTTCAAGCGCCCGCTTTCACAAAAAGCACAGCCCATATTACAGCCAACTTGACTAGACACACATATACTAACTCCGTAATCATGATACATTAAAACACTTTCCACAAAATTTTCATCAGCTAATTTAAAAAGATATTTCTTCGTGTCTTTATCCGTTTGCTTTTTGATAATTTCTAAGGAATTAATAGTAAATGTTTCTTGTAACTTAGTAATTAAATCTTTTTTTAAATTAGTCATCTGCGTAAAATCAAAAACTTGCTTTTTATATAACCAATCATAGATTTGCGTAGCTTTAAATTTTTTTTCATTAATGCTTAAAAAGTAATCTTCTAATTGATCTAAACGATAATCAAATATATTTTCCATAAGACTCCTACTTTTCAATATCATTTTGGGTAACTTTACCAATGTTTGAATATTCTAATTCATATAAAGCCGCACCATCTTTTATAATAATATTTTTAATATCAGAATTATCCGACTTAATACTAATTTCCACACCATTATCCAAAGTATAATTCTGCTCATTATCTTTATTTTCTAAAAATTGAGGTTCTATTAATTCCATAATATAATTTACACTAAAATAATTAGGATTTAGATTTTCATATAAATTAGTCATCTCTTCTTTTTCCGTAAGGCCAACTTTATAAACTTTATCATTTTCTTTAATATATTTTATTATCCCATTAATATCTTCTTTATAGCCACTTTCAATATTTAAAAGTTTATTACCATAATATAAAATTTTGGTCTCATTAATAGTTATCGTGTATTTATAAGCAAAATTATTCTTTTTTAAATCTTCTATTTTCGTACTATTATCTTTCTTATAAGGAGTATATACAGTTTTATATACTTTGGGAGATAAATCAGATTTAAAGAAAATAAGTAGTAAAACTAATAATACAAAAATTCCATATATACTTAATTTTAAAACGGCTCGTCCTCGTGGTGTTTGCCAAGTTTTAATAATCCAAGGATCATCAGGATTAGTTGGCTTATATTTGGGCTCCTTTTTACGAAACATTTATCCCACCTACTTTACTTCTTTATTTAATAATTCATCCTTTTTTATTCCGTTTAAATAATCTTTAACAGTCATTATTTTTTTGGAAAAAGGTTTTATAGTTTTT
The DNA here is from genome assembly GCA_947628495.1 of uncultured Bacilli bacterium. Lineage (GTDB taxonomy): Bacteria > Bacillota_I > Bacilli_A > RF39 > UBA660 > HGM10766. Next base: position 4,732 of record CANRAC010000026.1, on the reverse strand, counting down.
AAATAAACAATTCCATCTTGAGCAGATATACCGATAGCATCTTTTGTCAGTTCGCAAACCTGCGCAATATTATGCGTTTGTTGGAGTTTATATTCACATTCCAAAACTTTAACTTCTTTTCCATCTAAAATTATATTAGCTAACGGCCAAGGATTTAATCCACGCACTTTATTATATATATTTTGACAAGAATCATGAAAATCTATATGTTCCTCTTCTCTTTTAATGTTATAGGCAAAAGTTACCTCTTTCGGATTTTGTTTTACTCTTTTATTAGTCCCTTGGATAATCATTGGCAAAGTTTCTATTAAAAGTTTAGCTCCCATTTTGGCTAAAGTATCATGTAAAATACCGACATTGTCCTCTTTTTTTATAACATATTCTTCTTGAGCAATAATATCACCATCGTCCATACCTTCAGCCATATACATAATCGTAATACCTGTTTTTTCATATCCATCTATTAAAGCATGATGAATTGGTGCTCCCCCTCTTAATTTTGGCAGTAAAGAAGCGTGAACATTAATACAACCGTATTTTGGTAGATCTAAAAGTTTTTTAGGAATTATTTGCCCGTAAGCACAAGTAATTATTATATCAGGTTGCTCATTAATTATCTCTTCATAATCTTCTTTAATTTTAACAGGTTGAAATACTTTAATATTATGTTCTAAAGCTACCTTTTTAATAGGAGGTGCCATTAGAGTTTGTTTTCTTCCTACTAATTTATCAGGCTGGCAAACTACTAAAGATACATTAGTATTTTCAATTAGAGCATTTAAAACAGGAACAGAAAAATCGGGAGTTCCCATAAATACGACTTTTAAATCTTTCATCTTATCATATCCTTCTATAAAATTATAACAAAAAATACTAGATTTAACTAGTATTTAAGCTTTTTTAGTTTGATTTTGATAAGTTCTAATAAGATTAGATATTTCATCTATTTGTTGTAAAGCATTTTTCTCTTTTTTTAATGCTAAACGCTGATGAAAAATTGTATCATACACATCGCCAACATACATGTCATAAAGAGTTGTACGTTGTTTTTCGTTTAATTGATCCCATACTTCTACCATATAGCCAATTGCTTCCATGGGCTCAACATCAATATCATTTAAAAAATCATAAATATACGATGGATTAATATTTTTATATTCTTTTACAATATTTTGACCAATTAGTGATACATCTGCACCATCAACATTTAAAGCAAAATCTAATTGTAGTTGCAATTTTCCGCAATACATAACGATATCTTGATGAGCCGAAACTTGGGCATTAGGAACATTTTCAGCAAATAATAACGATAATCTCGCACTTTGTAACTCCAAAATTTGGGGTTCTAATTTTAATAAGAGTTCTTTAGAAAATCCTTGTTTTAAATATTCTTCAATACGTTCAATAATATTGGTAATTGTAGGTGTTTTTTCTGTTTCTTTTTTCATTATACTTATCTCCTTTTTAATTAGTACTTATTATAAAAGAAATAATTGGTAAAAGCAAGAAGATTGAAAAAAATTAATGTGTAAAATTTGTGTCTTTTAATTTACAGAAATTATACTCTAATATATAATAAATTTCAGATAAGGTGATAGATATGATAAATAAATGTAAGCACGAATATAATGAACCAATCATTGTTTATGCTAATACTCTTCCTAGTGATGGCTACTATGATGAAATTATTTTATGGGGTGAAAAAATCATTGGTCCGCAAACTTATTATAAAAGAATATGTCAAAATTGCGGTAAAGTGCAAATTATTTGGGGAAATAAAGCCAATCAATTTCTTGAATCATTAAACAACGAAAAAAAGGGAATAATCCCTGTTTTAAAACGCTAACTATTTGTCTTTAATTTTATAATGTTTCTTAATGGTATTTTTTTAAACTACGCATTTGCGGTTGAGTTTTATAATAATTTTGAAATTTATGATAATTATCTGTGTTTGAAAATTTAGTATGATTTTTAAGAATATCATAATCTTTTCTATCAGCAGTTTCTTCTTTTAAAAATAATTTAATTAATGCATCTCGATATTGTTTTCTTTTTTCTTTTAAATTATTTAATTTCAAACTTTTTTCATAAAATCGAATTATTTTATCATTATAATGAATTTCATTATCTACTACAACAAAAGAAATATTATGGGCAATTAACTCTTTTAGCAATTTATCTTTAAAAGTTTCTAAATCACTTACATAGTAATTTTTAATGTTCATTTTCTTTCTCCATTGATCCATTTATTTTAATTTTTTTATTTATAATGAAGAAAATAATCATTAAAACAAATAGTACTAGACTAAATATATATCCTTTTTGAAGAATGCTGCCAAATAATTTGACTAAATTAATATTTACACTTTGATTTAAAATGGCTAAAACTATTTGCAAACCAAATGTACCTAAGCCCATGAATATAGCAAGGAATAATAGGCAAACTGCAAAATAACTCATAAAATTTCTCTTTTTAATATTTAGAATAACAATTAATAATATTTGCACAATTAAACTAACTATAGCAATAATATATAAAGCATTGTTTTTTACAAAATTTGTATATTTATTTATATTATTAGCTAACTCATTATTAACATTTTCTTTTTTATTAACAATAACTACCTCATTAATATTTTCTTTTAACTCTTCTTTTTGATCTTCTGTTAAATCTATATTATATTTTTCGGTAGCAATATCTAGTAATTTTTGCGTGTCTTCATCTAAGGTAATGTCAGTTCCATCCAAATATTTTTGTAAGATCGTACCATAGTATTCTTTGGCTTCTTCGGAAGCTAAAACTTCATCAACTTTTGCTTCACTAACTCCATATTTTTCGGCTTCTTGATAAACAAAATCTAACTCCCCATCTTCTTTAACTTCTTCAATTATTTCTGTAACATTCGTTTCTTTAATTAACTCTTGCACTGCATCACTTGATAAAATATTTCGAATAGCATAAGTTGCGATAATTTCTAAGGCTGTAAAAAACATTATAATTGTTAAAAAGATACTAATAGCTTTTTTCATGTAAATCTCTCCTTTTCCCTATAGTCTATCACATTTTTTACTATTTTGCTTTATTTTTTTAGATATAGTATAGCTATAGCTTTGGGCAATTAACTGCATTATTTTTGCATCCGAGATGGTATCATTTAAGATAATCGTAAGCCAATGTTTTTTATTCATATGATAAGCAGGGTAAAATCCTTTTTGCTTTAGGAGATTTTCTATTTTAGTTGGGTCTAGTTTTAAATTAATTATTTCTACTTCTTTAGAAGAATTCTCCCCTAGTTTACTAAAATTAAGATTCATTATAATACTATACCATTTATTATTATTTTTAAAAGTTGCATATCCCGGAAATTTTTCCCATTCAAATTCAGGCTCATCACCATATTTTTGGGTAATTGCCTTAGCAATTCTATTAGTTTGCACATGTATAAATATTTCCTTTGTAGAACATTTATCTTTAATATCTTGCAATAAATTTATAAATTCGTCTCTAACTTTATTTTGAAATGATCCTCTATTATCTTCTATTCGAAAATTAGTATATTCATCTTCAAAAGATAAATCAAAAATTTTCCCTTTGACTATTCCCGCGTTATTTATTTCAATATCAATTCGAAAAGTATTATGCATGATATTTTGAGAATATTTATATAATAAATTATTCTTTTTAAAACCATATTTACATAATTTAGCAAAATCAATCTTGGCTCTTTTAAATATTTCCTCTTCTATAGTCATACTTACCTCCTATTATTGTAAAGACAAAATACATACAGTTTCTACATGATAAGTATAACTAAACATATCGGCAATATATATTTTTTTTATTATATATCTCTCTTTTAAAATTTTTAAATCCCTCGCTAAAGTCATAGGATCACACGAAATATATATTAAATCCTTAGGAGTGATTTTTAAAATATTATTTAATGTTTCTTGACTAAGCCCATTACGAGGCGGATCGATAATAATTGTATCAATCTTGGCTTTTATTTTATCAATAACCTCTTTGGCATCCCCTAAACAAAAGTCAATATTAGAACATTTATTTATTTTTTTATTTATCAAAGCATTTTTGATTGCATTCGGTACGATTTCAATACCATAAACTTGACAAGCTTTTTGGGCAGCAACAATTCCTAAAGTTCCCACACCACAATATAGGTCAGCCACAATACTTTCCTTTTGTACATTTTCGGTGACTATCTCAAAAATTCTTGGAGTTACATAGGGATTAACTTGAAAAAAAGAATTATAACTAACCTGAAATAATCTATTAGCAATTTTTTCTATAAATTTATCTTCACCATAAAATATATCATCATTTATTATGATTCCTACTATTTTATGTTTTTGAGTTAAATAAGGTAAATCAATATTTATTTTATCAGCAGTTTGAATAATAATTAATAATTCATCATTGTAATTTGTTCTAAATGTTATATTGGCAGTTTGCAAATGAAAGTAAGAAATGTCTTTAATTATTTGATTAATACTTTCTTGAGCTAATAAACATTGCGTAATTTCTACCAATTTATGACTTTCTGTTTCATAAAAACCTAGTTTACCATTTTTAATCTTTAAAGATAATTTATTTCGATAATTATAAGGATGATGATTTTCAATAACATTTATATTACTTTTAATTTTCGCATATTTATTAAGAATTTCTTCCACTTTTTCTTTTTTAAACTCGAGAGTTCTAGAGTATTTTAAA
>CANRAC010000025.1 GCA_947628495.1 uncultured Bacilli bacterium | reverse complement strand
AATATGTGGAAAGAATTTTATGATACTATTGCTATTAAAGAAAGACATAATGAACGTTGTCGAATGAATTTCATGCCAAAAAAATATTGGAAATACATTATAGAAATGAGTGATGAATAATGAAAAAAATTGTGACCGGTGAAAAGCTATACCAAAAAATGGAAGAAGCTATTAATTTGCTTTGCAATACTGTCAAGACAACTTTGGGACCCAAGGGATGTAATGCCATAATTGATCACTCTGCCTTTTCACCCTTTATTACCAATGATGGAGTAACTATTGCTGAAAATATTGAAAGTGAAGATGAAGTTGTAAATACCATATTAGAATTAGCCAAAGAAGCTTCTATTAAAACAAATGAAATCGTAGGTGATGGCACAACTACCACTTTAGTTTTACTGCAAAGCATTTTTAATAATGGTTTAAGATTAGTCAAAGATGGTATTAATCCGCTTCTTTTAAAAGAAGAACTTGATTTAGAAGCCCAAAAAATATTGGCGAGTATTAAATTAGAAAGTCGTCGGCCAACAAAGGCGGAATTAACAAGTATTGCCTGCACTTCAGCTAATGATGAAAAAATTGGCAACTTAATCAGTTCCGCCTACTTTAAAGTAAAAAATAAAGAAGCTATAAATTTAATAGAAACCGAAGATAATCTCAACAAAATGGAGTTTTTAAAAGGATATACATTTAACATTTCTTTATCCTCACCCTATTATTTAAAAAATACGCAAAGTTTAGACTTAAACAGTCCCTTATTGTACTTAACCGAAAACTTAACAGATTTAGAAACAATTTCGGATGCCCTAAATTTTGCAGAGAGTAGTCAAGAAACCCTAGTCATAATTGCCAAAGAATATGAAGATTATGTAGCAAATGAAATAATTTCTTTATATTTACAGGAAAATGTAAAAGTGATTCTTCTAAAATTAGAAGAATATGGCCTAAATAAAGAAATTATTTTTGATGATTTAGTCGCTATTACTAACAATACTAAATTTACGAAAGTAAGAAGAATACTTATTTCTACAGAACAGGCAACTATTGCCTTTGATAACAACTATAATACTGCAAAAAGAATTGAAAATATCAAAAAAGAATTATCTAGTGTTACAATTGATAAAAACTTTTATCAGAAACGTTTGGCTATGTTCCAAAAAGGATTAGTAAATATTTTAATTGGAGCTCCTACAGCTACCGAAAGACGGGAATTGAAAATGCGTTTTGAGGATGCTTTATGGGCCATTGATAGTGCAACTTATGGGATAAATAGTGGTTGTGGACTAACCTTATATAAAATAAGTGAAAGCATAAAGGTAGAAACTAATGCTTCTAAGATTTTGAGTGACGCTTTAAAAAAACCATTTGAACAAATAATGGCTAATTCCGCTTTAGATGCAGAGGCTATAATTAAAGAAATAAAAAAAGAAAATTATCAAGTAATTTTCAATATTAAAACTAATAGTTTTGAGCCTTTTGCTAATACGCCAGTTTTGGATGCAACTAAAGTTATAGAAAATTCTTTATTAAATGCCATTTCCATATCGGGAATGCTATTAACAACTTCCTCTTTAATTATCAATGAATATCAAAATAATTTAAATAAAATAAATGATCCTGAATTATAATTATTTATCAAAAAATCCTGCCCACGGATCTTTTCTTTTTAACCTTTTTATAGCTTCGGCCATGGTGATTTCATTAGGCTTTACTTTATCAAGTTCACTCCATTTAATTGGCATGGAAACTGGAGCATGGTCTCTAGCTCTTAGAGAATAAGGAGCTACAGAGGTAGACGATCTAGTGTTTCGAACCCAATCAATAAAAATTTTCCCCTTTCGATTTTCTTTGCGCATATTAGCTACATATTTATCTGGCCACGTAGCAGCCATTAATTCAGCAATGTCTTTCGCAATCTTTCGAAATTCTTCCCATGTTGTTTTGTAATGGATAGGCACGACTATATGATATCCTTTACCACCGCTTGTTTTTAAATAAGATTTTAATTTTAATTTATCTAAAATACTCTTTAAGTCTTTGACTCCTTGACGCAGTTTAACTAAGCTTAATTTTTCATCAGGATCTAAATCAAATACCATGTAATTAGGATTTTCTAGCTCTTGCACATTGCTTCCCCAAATATGAAATTCTACACTATTCATTTGCGCTTCACTTATTATTCCTGATGGATCTGTGATATAGTAATAATCGTCCTTTTTGCCTTCATCATTTGGCAATATAATTTTTTCCATTCCTAAATCATTATCCAAATGCTTTTTAAAAAATTTATCTTTCTTAATCCCTTCCGGACACCTAATCGTACTAATAATTCTGTCCTTTAAATAAGGTAACATTCTTTCCGCCACTTTTTTATAATAATTAACCATATCTAACTTAGTTATTTTGGGGCGTGAAAACATAATTTTATCAGGATTAGTAATTTCTATTTCGGCATAATCTGCTTTTTTACTTTTTCTTATATTGCGTGCTATTTCATTCATTGTTCTTTTGGTTTTAATGCTAGTTTTAAATTTAGTAATATCTCGATAATTTTTATATTCATCGTTTTCTTTGATTAAAAGCCAATTATTTTTTTCTAAATTTACTAAAGTCCAAACTCCCTTTAAACGTTTACCATATAAAACAAATTTTAAAGACCCTTCTTTAAAGGATTTACCAAAGTTACCTATTACTTCGTAATAGCCTTCATCCCAAATCATTACCGTACCTCCGCCATATTCGCCTTTAGGTATGGTCCCTTCAAAATTGCGATATTCAAAGGGATGGTCTTCAACTAAAACAGCTAAACGTTTATCTTTAGGATTATATGATGGTCCTTTGGGAACAGCCCAACTTTTTAAAACGCCATTATATTCTAAGCGGAAGTCATAATGATCATGACTAGCTAGATGATGTTGCACAACAAAGTGGAGTTTTTTTCCTGCTTTCTGCTTTTTGCCAATTGGTTCTTTTGTTTTATTAAAATCTCTTTTGGATTTATATTTTTTTAATTTATCTTCCATAACATAACCTCAATATTAGTTTGGAAATATTCAGTAAAAATTATAACAGTCAATAATAAAAAATTTAAGTGCAAATTTACCATTCAATTATATTTAAATTATTAAATCTTTTCTCCCAACTTGCTACTTTTTTATAAAGTTCTTTGGAATTAGCCTTATGTTTAATTGGCCTAATTGTTCTACTAAAAATATCACTTAAACCATAAGGAGCATAAACTTATATTTTTCCATTTGATTTAGTAATACCTACAGATTGAGCAGTAGCTATCCATTATTAATAGCATCTTCTGAATTTTTATATTGATCAATATTTTTATTTTCATTTTCTTTTTTCCATAAATGCATTCTCGCTTCATTATGAACATCGAATTCATAATTTAAACTTAATTTTTTTAAATACTTAATAATTTTTCCTCTATTGACTTTTCATATTCTTTGGAAATATTATTAGCATCGTAATAAACAATATCTATGTCTTTTATGCCATGATTTAATGGTTTATTGTCATCAAAATTCCAAATAGTTTGAAAAATAGCATCTGCAGCAAGGTAAAAGTTAGATAATTTTAAACTCTCAATATAATCTAATATTTGCATTAAATCTTTATTTTTCTTTAAAATGGAAATAAATTCTCTGTTTTACTCCCAAATACTTTTCTATTTAATGAAATCATTCCCCTTTAAACACATTGCTTTAGCAACAATTCAATTTTAATGATTTTTCATAACTCTTTGCAAAACGTCTTCTTTTATATCTACTTCGCCCAATTCTGTTCTCATATCATTTAATGCAGTAAAAAAATTTTCTAAATATGGGAATTTTTCATAAAAAATTTTTGAATTAAAATATTCGTAATAAGAGTTAAAAAAAATACTTAAAGCTTTTAAAGCCCCTTCTATTCCTTGTACATCTTTAAAAGAAAATTGGTTAAAGTATTGATAAGCTTGGTGTTCCATAACTACAATATATGTATAATCTTGAGCAGGTATTCTTCTAACATAAGGATGCCCATAGTGTTTATCCATGTATGCTATATCGGCACCACTCATACCTGTAACATTCCCTGTATATCCGTATACCTCTTTTGTATGCTCTGGTATAGTAACAGAAATTTTTTTACATACATAATCCTTTTTTTCTTTTTCGCTTATTATTTTTGATAATGCTTCTTCTAATTCATTTGTCATATAAAATCGATTATTATACATTTTTTTCTCCTTTCGTGGATTTATTATACTAGTGTTTAAAATTAAATGCAATTTTTTTATGATATAAGTTTTATATTAAAGATTAGAATAAATTTTTAAAAACTTATTATAAATATGATTTTTGAATCCTTTCAAAATAGCAATTATAATATAAATACTAGTTACTAGTGAAAAGCACGAAAAAAGAACACTTTTGAGGATGTTCTAATTCTACACATAAATGGGGCGAAATGTGGGGATCGAACCCACGCGTACCGGAGCCACAATCCGGCGTGTTAACCACTTCACCAATTCCGCCATGACAAAAATATATTATCATATTTTATTATTACCGTCAATTTTAAACATAAAAAAAGGATTTATAATGCCTGAAAAATTTCATCTAAATCCTTTTTAGTTTCATTAAATAAATTAAATGTAAAATTACTGACGCCCATATTTCTTAATGAAGAAATATTATCTATTAAATTTATATTTTGATAATGTAAAATATAAGTACGACAATTTTTATTTATAATTGGAAGAAATTCGCCATTTCTATCCTTTAGATAATATTGCTTTTTTTCTTTACACAAGGTGCATTCTGCCTCTTGATTTATAAACATATTTAAAAAGCAATGTTTTAGCACCATTAGTTCAACTCTACCATATACTAAAACATCAACGTTTGGCATAGTCTTAAAATTATTATTAAATCCTTCAATTAAATGTTTTATTTGATCTTTACTATTTTCAACTGATAAAGCGACTTTTTGCACGCCCATATCAAATAAAGTTTTTAAAGTATAAGAATTGGTAACATTAAGATAAATATCACTAAACACTTGGTTATCTTTACTATACTTTATTACTCCGCTTAAATTAGACGCTACAATATTTTCCTTATCTAAATCCATTAGCTTAAAAGTCGTACGATCAGTTAAATAATAAATATGATCATTTTTGTATTTTTTATATAAAAAATAGTCATCAACATAAATATTAACATCTTTATCTAATAGATATTTTAATTGTTCTTCTGTTCTAACATAAAAATTATATGATTCAGTCCGATTAATTTTAGTTAATGGCCATTTAACTTCTTTGATTATTGGCTCATATTTAGGTTTAGTTCTTAATTTTATTAATTTATTAACTAAAGTCCGACGCAGTTCACTTATAATTTTAACAGGAATAAAGATTTTTTCATCAGCATTAATTTGAATATCATTTAAAGCAAAAGGTGTCTCATTAAGTTTGGAAAATCTTTCCACGATTTCCGCTTTAGGAACCGGGCAATTTTTGCTTAATTCTACTTGTCCTAATTCTTCTTTTATTTGATTTTCGCCATCTGTTATTGTTGCTTTTAAAGGACTACCTATTTTGGCTTCTACTACTATATCGACATTCACTTTTCTTTGAGGAATATCTTTAATCTTTTCCATTAATAAACTATCTAAAGTTTTAATAACCAGACCCGATTCTTGCAAATCTGCTTTGTTATCAACATAGACAATTTGATCTTTGCTAGCTTTATTAATTAATAATAATTTATCATCATAAAGATAATTGACAATCATGCCCTTTTGATTGGCAAAGCGAATGCCATCACCTTGGGCAATATCATCTTCTAATTTAATCATTATTTTATTTTTATTAACTGTAGCTTGCCCTAATGGTGTACCAATATGATTAGGAGTTTTAATATTCATTAACTTATAATTTCTTTCATTAAATAAGTGGCCTAAGGTAAAATCTCGATTATATAATTTTTTTAAATTATTTTCTTCTTCTAAAGACACGTTCATGGCTTCATTGGCATAATAGGCGTCAATTAAACGACGAAATATACGAGTAACATAACCAACATATTCTGGGCTTTTCATGCGCCCTTCAATTTTTAAACTATCTACACCGGCGTCAATGATTTCTCGTAAATGCGGTAAAACATTGAGTTCTTTAGGACTTAGTAAATAATCGCCATCGGTATTTATTTTTTCATCTTCACGATAAAGTTCATAAGGAAGACGACACATACCCGCACATTGGCCGCGATTTCCACTGCGTTTTAAAATGCATGATGAAGCTAAACATTGCCCAGAATACGAAATACATAAAGCGCCATAAACAAATACTTCTTTTTCAATATCTACTGCTAAACTTTTTATTTCTTCTAAAGAAAGTTCTCGAGCTAATACGACTCTTTTGACCCCAATATCTTTTAAATATTGCAAGTTCTCGGGAGCTTGATTATGCATTTGGGTAGAAGCATGCACTTCTAAATTAGGAAACATTTTTAAAACTAAATTAATCATCCCTAAATCTTGCATAATTACGGCGTCTACATTATTTTCATATAAAAATTTAACATAATCTAAAAAGGCACTTATTTCTTCTTCATATATTAAAGTATTAATAGTTATATATACTTTTACTCCATATAAATGAGCTAACTTTATAGCTTCTTTTATTTCTTCTTTAGAAAAATTATCGGCATATGCTCTTGCTCCATATAATTTACCTGCCAAATAAATAGCATCGGCTCCATTTTTGATAGCCGCATCCAACATTTCTTTATTACCAACAGGACTTAAAAGTTCTACTTTTTTCATAATTCATCACTAATTAAATTATAAAAACAAAAAGAAAATAAGTAAACTAAGTTACTTATTTTTGCGCCCTTTTTGACGTTTTTTAGCAGTTGTTTGCATTTCATAGAACTTTAATAACGCCACAATAGCCAATCCCACAATAAATGTGATAGAAACAGCAATTATTTCATTTTTCATATTCCAAAATTGTTTTTTTATTTTTATAGTATACGTTTTACTACTATTATCCTCTGCCGTAACAATTATTTTTATTTCTTTAGTTTGGGCTTTGTTATCATTTCCAGAAATAGTTACTTGAGATAAATTAGAATAAGGATAGGCACTGACAATTAAATTACGATTATAATCAGCGGATAGTTCATATTCATATTTATCTGGCTTAAAATTAAGGTTAAAGCCTCCAACACTTAAATCTTTTAGATTTTGGGAATTTTGAGTACTATCTTCTTTTTGTCTATTAACTTCTATTTTATATACTTTACTTTCATTATTATAATTTACTGTGACGGTAATTTCGTTTTTACCTATAGCTAAATTTTGCCCACCTTCCACCTGAACTTCGGCATTAGGATTTTTAGCAAAGGCATAAACTGTAATATCTTCTACATCATTAGCAACTTTAACTTTATAATTTTGTTTATTACTTTTAAATTTAATGGCTCCATTACTTAAAGATAGACTGACTAAATCTAAGCTTTGCGAATTATCAGGCAATTTATCTTCAATCGTATTATTTTTAAAAATGTTTAATTTATAATCTCTTTCTACTCCGGCTTCACTTTTAACGCGAATAAAAGCCACATTTAAACCTTCACTTAAGCTTATTTTGCGCGGCTCATAATTATTGACAAATTGGGACTTTGCTGATTTTAAAGTAGCATTAATACTTATTTCGGAAACATTTTGGCCGACATTTAGATTATAGCTATATTGATCACTATTAAAATTTAAATCTTTAACATTTGTTGTTAAATCGCTTAAACGATTTTCGGTACTTCGTTTATCGGGTTTATTAATAACTAAAGTATAAGTTTTCGTAGTCTTATTTTTGTTTTTAACTTCAATAGGCACATCAGTATGACCATAACTTAATGAAACCTCTCTTGGTCCAAATCCTTCAACAAAACCAACGTCAGAATCTTTTAACGTTGCATAAACGACAGCCCTTTGCGCATCAGTTGTCGTTTCAAAATTAGTTTGATAAGATACATAATTATAGCCATAGGCATTTTTAACATGTAAAATAATTCCTACTATATTTAAAGATAAGGAAATAAAAAGTATTGTTATAATAAAGATATAAACATTACGATTTTTTGACTTTCTCATAAAAGCTCCTTAATACACTAAAATTATATCATTAGAAAGCCAAAATTGTAAAGTTAAACCATTTTAATATCTTCAATTTTATTAATATCAATGACCTCATTATCCATTGTTAGTAATGTATTAGCTGTTTTACCAATAATAATCTTTTTTTCTTCTATGCCATTTATTTTTATGAAAACTTCTTTTTTATAAATATAATTGGGTGAGTTAAATATCCGATTGATTTTTGAAGAAATACTTAAATTATCCTCTTTTTCTTCCTCTTTACTCTCACGCGAATAGAAAACATCTTGTGTATTATGAACATCCTCACTTATATTTCCAGGAAAAACATTTGGTAAATCATTATTCATTATATCCACCTCTATAACAATATATGAAGTTGGCCCTAAAAGTTGTATAATTTTAAAAATTGTTCATACTAAATATATGAAAAAAATTATATCTAAAAAATTATTATTTTTTTTAATACCCATAGCAATCTTAATGATTTTAAGTTTGTTAAATCTTTATTATGCTCCAAATATTTCTAATTTATATAAAGACTTTTTTGCCAAACAAATTATTTGGTACATATTATCCATTATTCTTTTTACTGCCGTAATAATATTAAAACCTAATTTTATTTTAAAATTTAGTTTCCCGATCTATTTATTTAATATCTTGCTTTTAATTCTCGTTTTATTTGTGGGCAAAAGTGTTAATGGGTCTCGGGCTTGGTTTAACTTTGGTCCCTTTTCTTTCCAACCTAGTGAATTTATGAAATTGTCCTTAATTTTATATTTAACTAAAGTAGTTTCACAATCATCTTTAAAAACTAATAAAGATCATTTAATATTACTTGCAAGAATTATCATTATTTTTTTGATTCCTTCTTTACTTACCTTTTTAGAGCCCGATACCGGCGCCGTCGTCATCTACTTTTTCATTACTTTGAGCATTCTTTTAACTAGTAATATTAAAAAAAAGTATTTTATTATTCTTTTAAGTATTGGCCTTTTTATTAGCGGAGGTTTAATATGTCTCTATTTTTGGCAACAAGACTTATTTATTAAGATTTTCGGTTCCAGTATTTTTTACCGTATAGAACGCTTGACGGAATTTAAAAAAGGTGGAGGGATGCAAATCGAAAATGCTTTAACGACCATAGGTAGTGCTCACTTTTTTAATCTTCCTCATCAGGCTCATAACTTATATTTTCCCGAAGCGGCGACTGATTTTATTTTTGCCTTATCTATTAATCACTTTGGTCTTATTGCTGGTTTTATAATCTTAGCTTGTTATCTATTTTTAGATATAGTTATTATTAATAACATTCTTAATGTTAATAATCTTAGTTGTAAAATAATTACTATGGGCTTTCTAGCTATGTTTTTATACCAACAAATTCAAAATATTTTTATGAATATTGGTCTTTTACCTATTGTGGGTATCCCTCTTCCCTTTTTATCATATGGAGGAAGTAGTTTAATATTGTTTTTTATCAGTATTGCTTTGATAATTAAATTGAGTTTAGAAAAAGAAAAATACTCATATAGAGTATTTTATCGATAATATGGATAATATCCAGGATTATAATAACCATAATTACTATAATATCCATATCCACCTGGACGTGGACCATAAGGTTGATTAACATAAACTGGTCTTGGCCTTGTTAAACCAATTGCAGCTCCACCGGTAACAGCTCCTACTAAAAAAGGAAATAGAAACTGTCTATCGTTTTGATTTTGATAACCATAAGGAGTATTAGCCATATTATAATTTTGATAAGAATACATAATTCCTACTCCCTTCATAATATTTTATGTTTATTTTAGAAGAGAGTTCCCAGAAACGAAATATTAATAATGATTAAAATACTCTTTTTTAGCCATTTTTTATTAAGTAAAGCTTATTACAAAAGGTTCTTCTCTTGTTCCATCCCTCTTAGATACTGACACATCAGATTTTAAATTAATAACTGGCACGGCGAAAAAATTTTCAGAAATATTAGCACCTCCTCCACGCAAGTAACCATCATTTTCTGCGAATAAAATAAGGGCATTTGTTGTACTAAAGCCAGAGAAAGGTGAAAACGACCAATACCTGTATTCTCTACTTAAATAATTTGATAAATTTGCTTTTTTTTATTAATTAAAAAGTCAAAAAAACTTGACTTTAAATAAGAGATTATATTACAATTTAGGTGGATACACAAAGCCTATTAAGGCAAGTGCTTTCCTTTTGGTGGAAAGCACCGTTTGACCCCCTGTGGCATTCGG
>CANRAC010000024.1 GCA_947628495.1 uncultured Bacilli bacterium | reverse complement strand
AATTCTATAATAGATAAAAAATTGAACGTTGTAGTTCAATTTTTTTTAGGCCATAAATTTAAAGGATAAACTTTTTGTTCAATTAATTTTTGAATACTCGATACAACCTGGGCTTTATCTTCTTTATAGGTAACGCCAAACCAAATAGCTGAAGTTAGTACTGTATATAACTCAATTTCCCCTTTTTGAATTAATTTAAATAAATCTTCTAATATTAAAGCTTCACAATTATCTAAATTATCGGCATTCTCTTTCATAAATTCTGTAAATAAATTTTCTAATAAGGGAAAAATATCCGGTAATAAAGCAAGCATATTCATCGATGCTGGCGTATCATCTGCTACTGTAAAACTTTGCTCTTCATTTAAAGGAGTCGCCACAATTTGGCCATCTACTTTTTCGACATTACTTTCCGTAGCTTTAACTAGTTTACCATTTTCTACCTGACAAATTCCTCTTTTAACTTTACCATTTTCCGTTAAAGTATTGGCTACTTTATATAAAATGTTTCCATATTTTTGATAATTAGTATTTTTAAAGAAATTAACGGCATCCTGATATGCTTCATAACCATAAAAATCATCGGCGTTAATTATAACAAACGGTTCATGAATAAATTCTTTGGCTGATAAAATCGCTTGGGTTGTACCTAAAGGTTTTACCCTATCTTTAGGAATATTATAAATTTTTTTCATTTGATCAATATCTTGCAAAGCATATTCTACTTGGATTTGATCTTCAATTCGTTTCCCAATTGTTTCTTTAAATATTTCTAAATTTTCTGGTTTTATAATAAAAACAATTTTATTAAATCCCGCTTTTATTGCATCATAAATAGAATAATCTATTAAAAATTCTCCGTTTGGTCCTATAGGTTCAATTTGTTTTAAACCACCAAAACGGCTGCCCATTCCGGCTGCTAATATTACAAGCGTCATATCTTGCATGTCCTCACCTCTATTTTCATTATATAAGATTGCCTATAAAAAAACTAGCTATTTTTTGAAGCGGGTTTAAAAACAACAACTGTTTTATGAATCATAGATAGCTTTTTCATAATTTTTTTGATAGTTTCCATATTAAGAGTATTTATAACTTTAAAAGTATCAGTAGTTAACATATTATCGGCGATGATATTATCCTGAATTAAAGTGTTTACTTCTTCGATATCATCATAAGTAAGAACAAAAGCGGAAATTAATATTTTTTTTTGCCGATTTAACTCTTCACTTGTAACATTCATATTATCTAGATGTTTATTAATTTCTTTTATGACTTCATCAGGATAATTTGTTTCGGCACTGACTGTTAAAGTAAAATGATTTTCCCATATGTTAGCAGTAAAAGAAAAAGGCTTAGTAATTAAATTGTTATTAAATAGGTTTTCATGAATTTCACTAGTAAGACCAAAATTGTTTTTCAAAAGAAATGCTAAATATAATTTTAGCTCATCTTTACGATATTCTTTAAAATTAGTTAGAGGTACTTTAACTGTTACTTTTATTTTGGGAATTGACACATTTCTATTTTCTTCATAGTATTTGCTGACTACTTTATTGGGCTCTTTTTCACTTTTAATTTGCGGTTTTTCATAATTAGGAAATTTTTTCTGTTTTTCATTTTCTTTAATTATAGCTACTGCTTCATTAGGATTAAAATTACCAGTTATGATAATAAACATATTGGCCGGATGATAAAAATTATCATAAACTAACCTTAAGTTATCAACATTTATTTTTTTGATATCTTCCACTGTGCCACTTATTAAATATTTTCTTTTATTTTTATGCCATAATAATTCATTAGTTTTAAAAATTAAACTCGCATTGGGCTCATCTTGATACATTTTTATTTCTTCGGTAATTATCTCTCTTTCGGATTTGACATTTTCTTTCGTAAAATAAGGCGTCTGTACATAATCTAGTAAATAATTTAAGTTATCTTTAAATTTATTCGAGCCAAAAACTTCATAAAAAGTAAAATCATTAGTTGTACACGCATTAATAGAAGATCCTAAATCATTGAAATACTCATGGGCGGATTGACCATCAGGCATATAAAACATCATATGTTCTAAAAAATGAGCAATTCCATTAGGGACTTTTAGAAAATTTTTTGAACCTTTTGTTTTAAATTCGGTATGAATGCTCCCATATTTAACATTTAAGGTCATATAAAAATTTTTAACTTTATCATTTACCCACATAATAATGGGCATTCCCATTTCGGTTTCATCATAATATATTTCCTCGTCTATACCTACAATATTTATTTTTTTCACTCTTCCACCCCACTTAGTATATAAATAGTATTAATTTTAACTTTTTTCGCTAGCTTTTTTAGATCATTGACTGTTACTTGTTTTATATCCTTTATTCTTTGCTCAACAGTTTTTAAATTAGCAATATTTTGAAATAAGAAATTGTTAATAAGCGAAGAGGGATTATCTTCAATCATGTTTAAAGAAGTAATAATCCCCTTTTTCGCATTAGCCAATTCTTCTTCCGTGATTTTACTACCCATTTCTTTTAAAGCTTTTTTCATTAATGCAATTGCTTTAGAAGAATTTTTCTTAGCAATTCCGGCGTATAAAATGATAGTACTATCATATTTTTGATAAATACTATTAGTGGTATAACATAAAGAATTTTCTTGTCTTAAATAAGAAGCTAGTTTTGTGTTAAGGGATGAACCTCCTAATATATAATTGTATAAATAACCTACCACATCTCTTTCCTCCGGAAGCGGATTTACGATATTACAACCTATTAAAAGATTAGTTTGGTTAATATCAGCCGTTTCTTTTTTGGTTTGAACACGACTACGTGTTTTACCTTCGCTAAAAATTTCGATATCATAATTTTTTACAATGCGTGAGATAAAATTTTTTTCTAAATAGTCAGCGATGTTGTCCATATCTAAGTTTCCTATCAGATAAATATCACAATAGTCTTCTTCTAATAATCTTGTGTATTCGTCTTGGACATCTTGGGGAGTAACGTTTTCAATTTGTTCTTTGGTTCCTAACATATCATAAGATAGTGGAGCATTGGCATCCATGTTTTTAAAAAGCTGACGATAAGCAGAAGCTCTAATATTTTCGATTGCCTTTTTTTCATCGTTTAAAATATTGTTCTTAATAATTTGAAAATTTTCATTATCAAAAGAATTAGGTTTAAAGATGGCTTCCGTTACTAAATTTAATATTTGGTTTAAATAGCCTTCTTCACAATAACGAGGATTTAAAAAATCTAAGCAAAAATTTGTTAATAAACATTGACCTACTCGTGAAAGCAATCCATAAAAATTAGCATTATATAAATCTTCTAAATGCATGCTAAAACTTTTTTGAGTATTATATGTTGCCGTGGAAAAACTTAACAATTCCATTAAAAACTTTCGGGGAATAATTTTGTCTTTTTGGATTTGCTCTCGAAATACAATTTCTAAATGACAATTTTTAAATTTATCCGTTTTAATTGTGTATAAATTGAATGAATTAAAATTGTATGTTTTATATTCCATAAGTCACCTCTAAATTTAATCTCTTTGTTATATATTCTTCTCATAAATGTTTTAATCATACTAAAATTAATAATAAAACGTCGAAAAATATTCGGCGTTTCATTTAGTTATTTGTTCTACATTATAACCATAATATTTTAAAATTTCAGTGGCTTTTTTACTTTTTCTTCCTTTAGTACAATAAAGATAATATTTTTGATTCTTGTTTAAATATTCTTTATAATTAAACATTAATTTATCATAAGGAATATTCTGACTATTAGGTAAGTGTCCCATATTGTAGGTAACAACATCTTCTAAATCGATAATAGTGCCATCATGAGGAAAATTTTGATATGTCATTTTTATCACCAATATAAAATATGTTTTGGAATAATTTAAGCATATTATGAATCCCTATAAAAAAAACCTTAAAAAAGGTTTTCTAATCATCACCAAAGAAATCATCAAAAAATTCATCATCAGACACAATGTGTTCATCAACAATTACACTATCGTTATCCACTTTAATGTTTGGTTGTGTCTCGGGTTTTGCTTCTTTTGGCATTTCTGGTATTTTCTCATCTTCCATCATATTTTTTAAATCAAAAGTGGGAATTGTTATTTTCGGTTCTTCCCCTATTTTTGGTTTTTCTTCTAATTTAGGCATTTCAAAGGTTGGACGTTCTTTTTGCTTTTGTTCCATTTCTTGACGTTTTTTCTCTTCTTCTTCTTTTTCTAATTTAGCTATTTGCGCGTCGATGTCTTTGATCATTGCATCAATATCCATTGGCGTTTTATTAGCAAGATTATTACCAAATGGTGGCATGCCCATTTGATTTGGCATTCCCATTGGACCCCCAAAACCAGGGTTAGGCATACCAAACATACCATTAGGCATCATACCATGCGCGTTGCCATTTTCCATGTCTTCTGACATCTTTTTTCTTTTTTCTTCTTTAACAAATTCTTTTATATCAAATATTTTTTCTGTTTTTAAAGGTCTAGTATAAAATTCCGATTTTTCATATTTTTTCATTCCCTCTTGATTATAAGAAGGTACTAATTTTGTTTTAAAAGGATTCATACGAGCTTTAAGGATGATGACTTCATTCATTTTCATTTTTTGTAAATCGGTAACCGTAACTAAAGGTTTTTCAGATAAAGCTTTATCCTTATCTTTGGGTTTTTTAACCCCACACAATTTACTAATTTCCTCTAAAGCTTTTAATTCGGTTGTTAATAAATAAATTAAATTACCACAGTTAGAACGAATTGTCTGAGCATCGTTTTCTCCATAAACATCATTTAATTGGGCAAAGTTCTGAATAATAAATGTAAAACGAATATCACGACTACGCGCAGCAGTAACCATACTTGTAACATCTTTTAAAGGAGGCATATTAGCAAACTCATCAAGAATAAAATTAGTACGATACTTTAAACGCCCATTGGCTTGCTTATAAGCTTCATCAATTAAGGTTTCGTATAGTTGCTTAATAAAAATAGTTGCTAGAGCATGATAAGTTGTTTTTTCATCATGAATAACGATGAAAACTGCAGATTTTTCTTTACCAATATTGCGCATGTCAAAATCGGTAAATGATAACATTTCACTTAAATTTTTCTGAGCGGCAAAGATACGAATCTTTTGCCTAAAAGTAGAAAGTTGGCCACCTTGCGTTTCCTTAGGAGCATTAATAACATTCGCTGCAAAGATATATGGGGAAGAATTTTCGCCTTTCATCGTAAAGTATTCTTTAATGAAAGTCGAAGTTGCAAAACGTTCTTCTCCTTGGGTTGTCATAGTATAAATTGAATTTATATTAATTTCTTCTTCTTTCCCATCTTCAAATAGACCTAAAACACAACCAGAAAAATAATCGGCAGCCGAGTTTTGCCAGAAAGGATCGGCATTACTATTTTTTTCTTTTAAGATGTTATTAGCTACGTCTTCTAGAAGTTCTGTTGCTTTATCCACATTACCATCTTTATAAAGTTGATATGGTAAAGTTAAAGGATTCCAAGAACTACCTTTAACGGGATCACGGAAATTTAAAACTATTACATTATATCCTTTTTCTTTAAGCATAGCCGCATGATTTTTATAGATTTCCCCCTTAGGGTCAGTTAAAACCATACTTTCGCCTTTTTTAGCTAATGACATTACTAATGGATCAACTACACTAGTAGTTTTTCCGGAAGCTGTTGCTCCTACTACCAACGTATGGTTTTCGCTATTATCGACATACCATTCTTTTTTATTCATCATTAAAACAACGCCCGCCGCATCAGTTTTGTCGTCATTAATAAAAATTTTTTTAACACCAAAAGCATTTTTCATTTCTTTGTCAGTAGCAAAACGCGAATATTCATTTTCTTCTTTTTTCTTTACAGTAAGACCGACACCTTTGCCCTTTTCTTTATCAAAAATATATGATGAAACACTAGCAAAAATTATAATTAAGACAATGGCAAACATGACAAGAGTTATTGGTAAATATTTAGCTGTAAAAGCTTCAAAAGGATTCAAGCCATAAAAAGTTCCTGTCAATCCAAAAGAGGAAAAATTTAAGACAGCAATAGCGCAAAGATAGAATAAGAATATACAAAAAATGATAAAAATTATTAAATCTTTAGGGGATATTCGAAATTTCATAACTTTTCCTCCATATTTCTTAATTTTATTATACAATATTTTTTTCTTAAATACTATTTATATTTATGATTTTTATTAATTATCACCATAATAATCACAATTATAAAGGCCCCAATAACACTTAAAATAATTATTAAGTTTAATTGAGTATTTTCCTCTTTTGTTTCTTCTTGAGTTGAATTTTCAATATTAGACAAAATTATAGGTTTTTGATATGCATTAGATCTGTTTATTTTCCATGTATAGACATTATCTGTAATATTATCAGCATTATTATTAAGAATTTTTTGATTAGTTTTTATATTAACTTCCACTTCCCCCGCCGATATATATTTTTCAAAACATAAAAATTCATTACTTGTCCGAATATCTATTTTATCATTAGTATTATAAAAAGTAACATTATCATAACAAGTATTTATGATATTGGAATTAGTAAATTCTTCCGTTGTAAAGGGATAACTGATTATTAAATTAGCTTTACTATCATCACTATTATTAGTAACATTATAATATTCTAAATTAGGATCTTTTTCATATGAATCAGAATCTTGATCACTATAAATAGCCCTAATGTTTCCTGTGTAATTTTTAATAGTATTAAAGTACTCATTATTAAGATCCGTTTCTAATATTTCTAAATTTTCTATAGCAGCATTTGGGGTTGTTAAATCTAAATCATATTTTATTGTACATCCGGATAACATGAATAAAACCATACTTAAAAAGATAACTTTTTTCATCTAAGCTCCTCCTCTACTATAAAAGTCTGTCATATCTATAATCTGATTGGAATCACTATCAAAGGACATTGTTCTAACCCTCATCCCTTCATCAGCTCCAGCGGCCTCAGCCACTTTATATTGTTTGGCTCCTTCATCAACACCAACAATTATCATAATGTGTCCGGGATGAAAAACTAAATCGCCTGGTTTCGCAATAAAACTGGAAGTCATAGGATGAGTTGTTCCATAATTTGGAAAACTATCTGAACCTTCGACTGAAAAATCATAACCGCCATTATATATAGCCCAAGAAACAAAGCCACTACAATCTAAGCCTGAATAATTATATGAACGATCATTAGCATAAATTGGACTAGCTAACTTCGAACCCCACTGCCCACTAGCTAAACTAATTTTACTTCCGTGACCGCCGCCCCATTCATAAGGTAAGCGAATTTTATATTCTTCACATAAATCACTAGTGATAGATAAAGCCGCGGCGACAACACCTTCGCGTGTTTTTAAACCAGCATTTTCAATTTTTGATTTAATATTATTATTAAAAGCATCAATAGTTGTATTGTGTTCACTTAATGCTTCGCTTAGAGATTTTCCAGAAAGTTGCGAACATGTTTCAGTTGAAGTGGCATTACCTACTTTACTGCCATTAAAAGAGCCTCCATCACTTCCTTCTGAATTGATGCTCATAAAACAAGCTAAAATTATTAAAATAACAAAAGAAAACAAAACTGCAGCCAAAAATCCTCCTATTGCAATAGCAACATGAGGATGTTTCGTAATAAAATCTAATATTTTACTATTTACGTTACCTTTAAAATCTGTAGCTTCAGTATCATTATCATCTTCTTCTAAATTATTCTCTAACGTCTCACTTTCCGAATCAGTAAGATTTTCTTTAGCTTCAATAGGCTCTTTTCGAGGAATGCCTACCATTTGACCAGGCACCATACTATTGGCTCTTTTAGGACTAGCAATTTGATTTAAGGCATCTTGACCAGCTGGCGTTTTTAAAACCTTTTTTACAATTGCTCCACTACCTGGAGCTACAGCATTAGCAGCCGCAGCCGCTTCTTCGGCTACTACTTTATTTTTTAAAGCTGAAGATTTAGAATTACTGGTTGATGAATTTTCTGTATTATCATTTTGATGCATTTGTAACACCTTCTAACTATTATAATCCGCCACCGCTTCCAAAGGAATCTAATTCCTCTTGTGTTAATATAACATTAATTTGCATTCTTCTACTACCACAAACAAATAAAGCTTCTCCTTGATTGAAATATTTAATTCTTTCTTTTTCATTATCATTTAAATCTACAAGTTGAGCTAAATCATCAACAGCTTGTTTACGTAGACCCATAATTAAATAATAAGACGCATTATCAAATATAGCTTTACCATGCATTATTAAATTAGGTGATGCAAAATCGGTAGGCTGTTGCGTAATAATTATTGTACCTGTATTATATTTACGACTACGACGTTGAATTTGCGCTAAGAATTCGGCGCCAAGCTCATTACGACTAGAAAGTAGCACATGGGCTTCATCGACCATCATTATAGTATTTAATGATTTATCTAGGCATAAACCCCAAGCATATTTTAATATATTGAAAAACAAAGCATTACGGATATTTTCATCACTATTCATTAATTCGCGAATATTAAATACAATATAATTACTATTTATTTTAATCGTTGTATGACCTGTAAAATAATATCTTAATTCTTTAACTAAAGGACGAACTCGTAATTCCAAACGTTCCATAATATCGCGTTCTTGGGTCTGTTCAGGCATTGATAAAATTCGTCCTTTAATTGTGGCATATACATCTTCAAAAGTTGGATAGTCTTCTGATGTTAATTGAGAAAAGTCAGTATCAAAATCAATTTTATAACGTTTATATGTATCTTGAACAACTTCACTAAATAAAGCTAAAACATCATCTTCTATAGAAGGAGAATAATATTTCATAAAGGCTTTTAAAGATTGTAAAGTCCTTGTTAGGACTGTGTAACCAAGTCCTTGAGCGATTTCTTCTTCATCAGCATCCATGACAATTTCCAAAGGATTAATCATGCCAAAATCTCCACCCTTACCTAAGTCAATAAAATCTCCTCCTAGGTTTCGAGTCATTTCTTCTAGCTCACCTTCGGGATCAATGGCTACTATCTTATAGCTATTGCGAATATGATTACGAAGTAACAATTTAGCAGCGGTTGACTTACCACTACCAGATGTACCTAGAATAATCATATTAGCATTATTTCGATTATGTTCTTTTTTTATTTGATATAAAAATTGATTAAATAAGACTACCCCGCCGGAAAAGTCAACTCCTAAAAGAGTAGAATAACCAGGATCTTTTATGCTATCAAAAACAAAGGGATACATTGCGGCGATAGTTGGCGAAGGAATTGGTGTTCCCACTCGATCTTCAATATCCTGTTTAGGAAATACTGGAATCATTGATTTTAATACTTTCTCTTGTTCAAACATCAAAGGAATTCCCCGCATTCCTAGAGCATCCAAGAAAGAACGAACTTGAATTTTTTTCATATCTAATTCTTCTTTATTATTAGCTGTAATCATAATATGCATTTGAAAATCAAAAATTCGAGATTGAGTAGAAGCTAGCATAGAAACGAATTGTTCGATTGATTCGTAGTCTTGTCTTATTCTTTCTTGAATAGTTCTATCTCTTTCATGTTGATAACGAACTTTTAAATCAGCAATTTCTTTATTAAGCATTCTCGTCATTGTGGAAAATTCAATAGGAATATGTTTAATTACCACTTTAACTCCCGAGATACTTGTTAAATTGGCTAAATAGCCATGGGCAATATATTTAGGAAAACTAACTATAGTTAAAATAGTGGCATATTTATCACTAATAACAAATTCTGTTGGTTTAAATAATAAACCTTTTGGAGCTATTTCACTTTTTAAACTCATGAACTAATCACCGTCCCAAAATTAGTTGTTGTTCCCCCATTTAAGAAATTATCTAAAAGCATTCGTAAATCAGAATTAGATGCTTGGGCAGAATTGACACCTGCATTAGCTAAATTGGTAATTAAACTGTGAATTCGTTTTTGAATAATCTCTTGTTTTTTCTCTTTAAATAAAATGTAATATTCCGTATCTACGACACTCATCTCACTACTCATAAATAAATTAGCTTTATTAATATCTTGATCAATTAATTTTCTAATTTCTGGACTAGGAGTATGGGAATATAAAACTTGTAATTGTGATAGATAAATATTAATATCTACAGGTCTATCGGCTATTACTAACCAGAATTCATAGTCAATAGCATTATAGAAATTACGCATTCCATAAATTACATTGTTTTGCGCTTGGGCATCAAGAATGAAAATATCTTTTGATTCTATTTTTACTCCTGTTACATAATTGCCATTTTCTAATTCAATCATGCCATTCATAATGCTTTTAATAGGTACCCAATCCTCTGAATATTTCGATATACTAGCGTTTTTTGCCATTAGCACACCAACCTCTCCAATAATATTTTTTTCTTTTACTAAAATAGCTATATATGTTATTTAATAGAGTTAACATATTGTGATAGTTAGGAACAGGCATTACTAAG
Source organism: uncultured Bacilli bacterium (assembly GCA_947628495.1). Taxonomy (GTDB): domain Bacteria; phylum Bacillota_I; class Bacilli_A; order RF39; family UBA660; genus HGM10766. The sequence continues at coordinate 187 of CANRAC010000024.1, read as the reverse complement.
AATGCGGAGATTAAGGCCGGGAGTAATATTAATATTATTAGAAAAATGTTACTAGTTCTTATCACAAACAACAACACTAAAGTTATTACAACCCCTATCAAAAAAATCATTAAATCTATAGGATTGAAAAATCCTAAAATTAATTTCGACTTTTTTGAATTAGCAGGTATTAAATAATTCCCCATTT
>CANRAC010000023.1 GCA_947628495.1 uncultured Bacilli bacterium | reverse complement strand
CGCAAAGTTTATTTAAAGAACTTGTTAATTTAACTAAAGTGCGAATTGGGGAAAAGCCAATCAACTTAAATGTTATGATTGATGAAAGTATACCTCCTGTTTTATATGGAGATTATACAAGATTAAAACAAATTATTTTAAATTTACTTACGAATGCCGCGAAATATACTGATAAAGGTCAAATTGATTTTACGGTTAATTCGGTAAAATCAGGTGATGTCTGTCGTTTAATTATCTCAGTTAAAGATACGGGTCGAGGTATAAAACAAGAAAATATTGATAAATTATTTACGAAATTTGAAAGATTAGATGAAAAAAATTCTACAATAGAAGGGACGGGTTTAGGACTGGCTATTACTAAAAAATTAATTAATTTAATGAATGGTAGTATAGTAGTTAAAAGTACTTATGGAGAAGGTTCCAACTTTATTGTTTCTTTAGATCAATTAATTGTTAAAAATCCCACTATAAAAAAAGCCGAAGAAATTGTTAATGATAATGTTAATAATTATAGAGATAAAAGAATTTTAATCGTTGATGATAATGAACTTAATTTAAAAGTTGCGGCGAGATTATTGCAACCTTATGAAATGAATATCGATCAAATCAATAATGGCGATGGAGCAATTGATAAAATAATCAATGGCAATGTTTATGATTTAATTTTATTAGATGATATGATGCCTCATAAAAGTGGTAGTGAAACATTGGCAGAGTTAAAACAAATTTCCGGATTTAACATGCCTGTTGTTGTTTTAACGGCTAATGCTATTGAAGGGATGAAGCAAAAATATTTAGATATGGGCTTTGATGATTATTTAGCTAAACCTATTGCTAAAGAAGAATTGAAAAGAGTTTTACAAAAATACTTAAATAAATAAGCCAGTTTGAATATTTTATGGTACAATTAATTAAAGAAGGTATAATATGAGAGATGTTAATTTATTGATTACAAATGGTGTAGATGTTAAATCTAGTTTAGAATTATTTGGCGAGATGGATATGTACGATGCTACTTTAAATGATTTCTTAGAGGGCGTTGGAGCGAAAGTAAATCGTTTAAAAAGCTATAAAGATATTGGTGATATGCCGAATTATGCGATTGAAGTGCACTCTTTAAAAAGTGACGCCAGATATTTAGGATTTACAAAATTAGCCGAGATGGCTTATGAGCATGAACTTAAAAGTAAGGAAGGTAATAAGTTTTTTGTAGTTGAACACTTTGAGGCTTTAATGGCTGAAACTCAAAAAATGATTGATTTAGCTAAAAAATATTTAGAGGGCTCAACTATAGAAAGTACTAGTAAAAATGTGGTAAATAATAATGAAAAAGCGATATTAGTTGTTGATGACTCGGATTTAATTCAAAAGTTTATTAATAAAATCTTTCATGAAAGCTATGATGTTATATTAGCTGGTAATGGCCAAGAAGCTATTGATATTATCAAAAAGCAAACTGATAAGAGAATTGTCGCTATGCTTTTAGATTTGAATATGCCAAAAGTTGATGGTTTTGCGGTTTTAGAATATTTTAAAGATAATGATTTGTTTGATAGTTTACCTGTTTCTATCATAACTGGTGATGATTCTAAAGAAAAAATCGATAAAGCTTTTCAATATCCTATTATTGATATGATTGTTAAACCTTTTAATGAAGATAATATTAAAAGAGTCATTGAAAAAACGGTAAGTAATTAATTTTACTTATTTTTTTTTTGGAAAATTATTAATAAATTAAAACTACCTTAAAAACATATGCTTATATTAGGTGGTTATAGTGAAACAAAAATATATTGATATAATTTTGTTTTTAGCAGTAGTGATATTAGCAGCCTTTGGTTTATTAATGATTTATTCCTCCAGTTCAATTTGGGCAGCCTATAAATTTAATGATGCTTTTAAATTTATTAAAGCCCAAGGATTATTTTATATAGTTGGTATTATATTTATGTTAGTAATTTCGAAAATTGATTATAGGCTTTATAAGAAGAAAGCTAATTTAATTATCGGTATTTGTTTTATTCTACTTGTTTTGGTATTAATTCCAGGGATTGGTACTGTTCGTAATGGTTCGCGTAGTTGGTTTGGATTAGGAGGCTTTGGAATTCAACCTAGCGAATTTGCCAAAATTGGTCTTATTATTTTTGTTTCAAAATATTTAGCTACTAACAATAAAGAAATTCGTAATATCAAAAAAGGAGTTTTACCCATAATCGGTGTCATCTTACTCTTTTTTGGCCTTATTATGTTAGAGCCCGACTTTGGAACTGGCATGGTTATTGTTTTAACTTTAGTCTGTATCTTATTTATTTCGGGGGTTAAATTATCTTTTTTTCTTAAAATAGGGTGTGCTGGTCTTTTAGGTATAGTTGCTCTTATTATTGTGGCTCCCTATCGTATGGCCCGAATAGTTTCTTTTTTAAATCCTTGGACTGATCCTTTAGGAAGTGGGTTTCAAATTATTCAAAGCTTATATGCCATTGGACCAGGCGGTCTTTTAGGAATGGGTTTTGGCAACTCTATTCAAAAACACTTTTATCTTCCCGAACCGCAGACTGATTTTATTTTTTCAATAATATCGGAGGAATTCGGCTTTTTAGGAGTATTAATAGTTTGTTTCTTTTTCTTTATTATTTTCTATCGTTCTTTAAAAATTGCTATGCAGCAGGAAGATTTATTTGCTAAGTATTTAGTTTTTGGATTAGCTTTTGGTATTTTAATTCAAGCTATTTTAAATCTATGTGTTGTTGTCGGTTTAATCCCCGTAACGGGAGTAACTCTGCCATTCCTTAGTTATGGTGGTAGTAGTTTGTTAGTTTCAATGGCTAGTGTTGGTATCATTTTAAATGTAAGTAGAAATAATTAATGGCTAAATTTAAATATTTTTATTCTTTACAAAGATTGAAAAGTGTGTATAATAGTGGTTATGAAAAATGAATTTGTATATGAAGAAATTCGAGGTCTACATTTAGAGCTAACAACTAAATGTAATGCGATGTGTCCAATGTGTAATCGTAATTTTAAAGGTAAAGTAAGAGAAGCTCTGCCCATTTTAGAATTGACTTTAGAGGATATAAAAAAAATATTATCACCAGAATTTTTGAGGCAATTAAAATTAATTAGCCTTTGTGGTGTGTATGGTGATCCGCTTTGTAATACGCACTTTAAAGAGATTTTAAAGTATTTATATATATGTAACCCCTATTTAGATATTGATATATATACCAATGGTGATTTTTATGATGAAGATTGGTGGAAAGAATTAGCCTTAATGGTTAAAGATTATAATTGTACGGTTATATTTGGTATTGATGGAATAGGAAAAACACATAGCCTACATAGATGCAATACTAATTATGATAATATTATTGCTAATGCTGCAATGTTTATAAAAAATGGTGGTACAGCTCAGTGGGATTATATTGTTTTTAAACATAATGAGCATGAAGTTTCAAAAGCTCGCGAAATTAGTGAGCAATTAGGGTTTAGTAGTTTTCAAATCAAAAAGACAAGTAGATTTTTAAAGAATTTTTATGAAATGGACCCTAATTTAGATAGTACAATTTTAGAATATGGAAAACACCCCGTATATGATTTTAAAGGGAATATTAAATACTATCTGGAGTTGCCTGAAAATCAATTATACCGAAATATTACAGAAAAGGTATATCTAGATATATTAGAAAAGAAAGATAATATAAGTGATTATTTTAATTTAAATAAGATTTATTGTGAAGCTTTAAAAACAAAAGGATTATTTATAAGTGCTCAGGGAGAAGTATTTCCGTGTTGCTCAGTTTATCAGCAAGTTTGCTATAAGCTTATTCATGATGTTAGTGATCCACTAGAATTAAATGAATATTATTTGTATTTAAAAGATGATTTATCTGCTTTTCATAAATCAATTAAAGAGATAGTAAATGGGGAATTTTTTAACAGTCTTGTTGACAGCTTTAGTATTTCATCAATTGAAGATGGTAAACCTAAGTGCTGTGTGCGGACGTGCGGGAAAAATTTAGAAGCGCATAAAAATGGACATACAACTTCAATAAAATACAGGGGGTAAATTATGAAAAGATATTTTATTGTACAAGAATACTATGGTATTAGACTATATGACTCTAAATTAAAAAAAGAATATTATTATGATTATAATCAAGGAGAGATAGTAAAAAAACAGTTGGAAGGGCAATATACATTTATTAATGCTCCTAAGGATAAACAATTAAGTGCACCTTTAAAAATATCTATGAATTTAACTAAGAAATGTAATTTAAGATGTATTCAATGTTTTTCAAATTCTGGGGAATTACAAGACGAAGAATTAACTACAAAAGATATGCAAAAACTATTTGATGATATGGCAAAAAACGGAACTTTTTATATTTGTTTAGGAGGAGGAGAACCGTTTACAAGAACAGATTTACTAGACATCTTAGATTATGGTAAACAAAAAGGTTTAGCAGTTTCAGTCGTTACTAATGGTCTTCTGCTTAATAAAGATACAATTCTAAAATTAAATAATTTAGATTTGGATTATTTGTGGATAAGTTTTGAAGGAATGCGAGAAAATCATGAAAAGTTGAGAGGAAAAAATACATTTTTCCCAACTTTAAATACTTTAGAATTATTAAAAAAGTATTATAAAGGAAGAACTGCTTTACGAATGTCCATTAATAAATATAACATTAATGATATGAAGGGATTATTAGAACTTGCTTTAAAGTATAATATTGACTTAATTCGTTATACCCCTTTGCTATCTTTTGGACGTGCAGTAAATCAAGATTTAACTATAAACCAAGCGGAATATATTGACTTTTTAAATAAAGTAAAGAATTTAAAATCTGACAAAGTGGAAATTATTTATCCTAATATGCCAACTAATAAGATATGGGTAGGAACAAATGGCTTTGGCTGTCATTGTGGAAAAGAAGCTGTTTGGATAGATGAAAAAGGTGATTATTCTCCTTGCATTTTCTGGGGTGAAGACTATACTATTGGCAATATTAAGGATACAGATTATATGACCCTATGGGAAAAATCACTAGAAATTTCCTGTATTACGGGGAATGAAGTTTGTGCATCTTGCTCAAATTATCAAAATTGTCGAGGTGGCTGCCGAGCAAGAGCTTTATATGAGTATGGTAATTTAAATGATATTGACCCATTATGTCCTTTACAGAAAATAAGAAAGAGGTAGAAAATGAAAGAATTTAGTTTAGTATATAAAAATATTTCCTTAAATATTACTTGTGATGAATATATAGAATTATTAATAAAAGAACATTTTCAAAACCATTTAACTTTTTCTCAAAGGCAATATAATCCAACTTATTCTTTAATAATAGCAGAAAATTTAAATAATTATTCAGGTACTTATTTTAAAATGATAGACAAATGGTTTGATAATGCTACTTTAGATTGTTATATTAATAATCTTAATAAGACTTGTTATGCTACTAATTTTCAAGCTACTAGTTTAGAATATAAAAATTTATTGATACAATATTTTGTAGCAAATGTTTTTAATCGTTTTTTAGAAATAGAAGGTTATTTAGGAGTGCATTCTTCTTGTGTTAGTAAAAATGGCGAGGGAATTTTATTTGTAGCTGGTCGCAATAGTGGTAAAACAACATGTATGTTAAATTTAATGAATGCTGGTTTTGATAGTGTAACAAATGATAAAATAGCATTAAAGTATGAAAATGACTGTCTTTTTGGCTATGGTATAGCTCAATCTGTTTCAATACGTTTTAGTCCTCAGTTTTGTGCGCAGGTTCAAAATAAAAAATATGTTGATTTAGCCTTGCAAAGAGGTATAAACATTAAAGGTGAAAATATGCTTGAGGGTAATAATATGGTTTTAAAGGATACAGAATTAGCTCAATTAAATCATGTTAACCAAATGTTTGATACAAAGATTAAATGTATAATTAACCCTTCATATGACCCTCAAATTACAAAACTAATTTTTAATAAATTGACTAATGAAGAAGCTAATAATTTGATAATTGAGCAATATATGAGCTTAGTTCATGATACAACATCGTTTTTAAGAAATATACAATTAAAGCACAGTGTAGATAGAAATGCTACTTTTCAAGGATTATCTAATATTCCATTTTATAGTTGTAAACAAAATGAAAATACTATTGAAGAATTTATAGATCAAATGAAGAGCTTAATTTTGAAAAAATAGGAGGCCGAAATGATTATAGAAGAAGAAAAAGCATATTTAAAACATGTTTTAGAACAAATAAAAAAGGAAATAGAAAAAAGTGAGAACGTTTTAAACGAATTGAGTAAGCGTGGAACCTCGTTATCTTTTGAAGATCGCAAAAGGGGTGACCACTTTAATATTAATGCTCAAGCAACTAATGCATATGACAGAATAGAAACTCTAATAAGGTCTATTCCGGTGCCTTATTTTGGACGTATTGATTTTTCTCAAAGTCCTTCTAGTCCAGGGCAAAAAATTTATATTGGGCGAGCAGGTATTTCTTCTGACTATGAAAGCTTGGTAACAGATTGGCGTGCTCCTATTAGTAGTTTATATTATGATAGTGAGATTGGTCCAGTTAGTTATGATAGCCCGAGTGGAATTGTTAATGGTTTTTTAAATTTAAAAAGACAAATAAATATTAAAGATAGTAATTTAATTGATGCCCAAGATACAAGCCTAGTTACTAACGACGAATTATTAAAACCTTACCTATCTTTAAGTGCTGATAATAAAATGAAAACCATTATTGCTTCTATTCAAAAAGAACAAAATTATATAATTAGAAGACCAATTACATCTAATATTGTTGTTCAAGGTGTAGCAGGAAGCGGAAAAACATCTGTTGCTTTGCACCGAATTGCATACTTAATTTATGCTTTAAAAGATAGCATTAAATCAACTGAATTTATTGTTATCGGACCAAATAATTATTTTTTAAGTTATATTTCTTCAATCTTGCCTGAACTTGAAACTTCCCCAGTTGACCAAAAAACTTATTTAGATTTTTTGAATGAAGAATTAAATGACAAATTAACTTTAGTAGAAGATGATCCAGAAATAAGTAAAGAGCAAGCGAAAATATGTGCATTTAAAACATCCTTAAAATATAAAGAAGCGTTAGATAAGTTTATTTTAAATTATTTAGAAAACGATATTGTTAGGGAAGGAATATTTTTTGATAATGAGGAAGTGTTTGCTAAAGAGCAAATTTTAAAGCTCTTATTTAATGGTGTATCTAAATATCCTAATTTTGATAAAGCTTGTAAATATATAGTAAAAAAATATAAAGACAATATGAGAGATATATATGAAAAATTAAATAAAAAATATCATAAAATTTATATTAATTTGCCTATGAATGACCCTAAACGCAACGAAGCTATTGCCAAAAGCGAAGAATTAAACGATTTTATAAAAAATAAGGGTGTTAAATATATTAAAGATTACTTTAAAAAACTTAATGTTAGAATATTAGATTTATATAAAGTTTTTGTGAGTAATATTACCTTATATGTCGATGATGTGGATATCAATATATCTTTATTTCAAAAAAACACTTTATCTTTATTGCAAAAGAAAAAAATAAATTTTGATGACATGGCAGCCTTGATGCATTTAAATTTTAAATTGCATGGCCAAAAAAAATCATATCGTCATATAGTTGTGGATGAAGCACAAGATTATGGAATGTTTCATTTTTCTGTATTAAAAGAAATGTTTCCAACTAGTACGTATTCCATTTATGGTGATTTAGCTCAATCAGTTTGCCCATATCGAAGTATTAAAGATTGGCAACTTTTAAAAGTATTATTCAATGATAATTTTGAATATATAAATATTAGTAAAAGTTATCGTACTACTACCCAAATAACTAACAATGCAAACCATCTTCTTAATTACTTAAACTTACCAAGTGCTCAAGCTGTTGTAAGAGAAGGAAACGATGTTTTATTTACTCCTAAAAGTAAGGAAAATAATTATAAATTCCAGAAAATAAAAAATTATTTAGAGCAAGGGTATCAAACAGTAGCAATCATTTGCAAAACAGAGTCAGAAGCGAAAAAAATATATAACTATTTAAAAGAACAAGACTTAGCAGTTACTCATATTACTTTTAAAGATCACCAATATAATGGAGGGGTTTGCGTTTTGACAGCATCTTTAGCCAAAGGATTAGAATTTGATACAGTTATTATAAATGATGCTTCATTGCAGATATATGATGTTAATAATGATGTTGATATGCATTTACTTTATGTGGCTTGTACTAGAGCCTTACACGAATTAGAAGTTCTTTATGATAAACAACTATGTCCAGTATTTAAACAATCAGAAGAAGATATAAATATAAGAAAATTAACAAAATAACTAAAGACTTTTTTTCTGTAATGTGATATTCTAGTAATAGAAAGAGGTTAAAAAATGTTAGAAGTAAAATTATATGATTTAGGTTACTGTGATGAAAAAGAATACACTCGTGTAGTTTGTGTTTGTCGTTATCAAGGAAAATATGTTTTCTGTTATAATAAAAAAAGAAATGGCTGGGAAATACCAGGTGGACATATAGAAGAGAATGAAACTTGGCAAGAGGCTGCCAAAAGAGAAATGTATGAAGAAACGGGAGCTACTAAAATAGAATTAACTCCTATAAGTGTTTATAAAATTAGTTCCTTTGCTCTATTATGTTTTTGCGAAATACTCGAAATTGATAAATTGCCAGAAGAATATGAAATGTCCGAAATAATGCTGTCTTCGGATTTACCGGATAATCTTACATATCCCGATACTTTTAAATTATACTTTGAAACTGTTAAAGAAAAAATGGGGTTTAAATAGGATTGTTGAATAATTTAATCAAGCAAATTATTTAACAGTTTCTTTTTTTTGTTTTATTTTGGGGAATTTTTTTGAAAGAATAAAGAGAGTAAATTTACCTTTTTTTAATGGGCGGAGGGTATTAGTTTAATATAAATAGAAATAGCTAACAATTGACACAAGAACAAATGTTTGATATATTTAAACTGTAATCAAAACCTAAGGGGGAATTTTAATATGAATGATGTTATACTAACTGAACAAGTAAAAATTGAAGATATGATTTATGAAGTAAGAGGAAAACAAGTAATGCTTGATAGCGATTTAGCATTATTATATCAAGTTGAAACGAAAAGAATTAATGAAGCCGTAAAAAGAAATCTTGAAAAATTTCCAGAAAGATTTTGTTTTAAATTGAAAAAGAATGAATATCTTAATATTCTAAACTTGAGGTCGCATTTTGCGACCTCAAGTTTAGAATACAATTCTCATGGTGGGAGAAGATATCAACCTCGAGTATTTACCGAACAAGGTGTAGCTATGCTTGGCACCATTTTAAAATCAGATGTTGCAACACAAGTTAGTATTGCAATAATGGATGCATTTGTAATGATGCGAAAGTATATTTCTAATGAACTGATTCAACAGAAATATATTAACAATTTGGTAATACAGCATGATAAAGACATCAAATTATTACAAGAATCTTTTAATAAATTGGAAGAAAGGAAAAAAGATAATGAAATTTATTTTAATGGGCAAATATATGATGCTTATTCAAAAATAGTTGATATTTTTGAGTGTGCACATGACAATATAATTATTATTGATAATTATGCAGATAAAATGGTTTTAGATATGATAAGAAACTTAAAAATTGATGTAACTATAATATGTAAAAATAATTGTTTATTAAAAGAAATAGATATAAATAAATATCAAAAACAATATAAAAATCTAAAAATAGTTTATAATTAGGAGTATTAATAGTTTGTTTCTTTTTCTTTATTATTTTCTATCGTTCTTTAAAAATTGCTATGCAGCAGGAAGATTTATTTGCTAAGTATTTAGTTTTTGGATTAGCTTTTGGTATTTTAATTCAAGCTATTTTAAATCTATGTGTTGTTGTCGGTTTAATCCCCGTAACGGGAGTAACTCTGCCATTCCTTAGTTATGGTGGTAGTAGTTTGTTAGTTTCAATGGCTAGTGTTGGTATCATTTTAAATGTAAGCCGTCAAAGTTCAGCAAAATAGCATGCTACTATTGTAATGTATTGACTTAAATTAAAAATATCGGTAAAATATTTTTAATTTATTTAAAAAAGGAGTATTGTTATGGAACATATATTCTCTGAATGCAATTTAACTATAAAAAACATTTTGCAATTTAAAGACGTATGCTGCACAAACGTGTTTGATTTATACTGCACTAATATTAAACATAACAATATTCTTGATAAACCGGTTACCGAAAAATGTTAATATTTTGGTTGCCGGTTTTTTATAAGGTGGTAGTTGAAATGAATAATATTGTGTTAGAAGATTTAATCAATAAAGTACGAATGTATAATCCTGAGGAAATTGCTAATATCAAGAAAGCTTATGAATATGCTGATAGCTTACACAAAGGACAAACGCGACAAAGTAGAGAACCTTATATAATAATAACTTATCAATAATATGTGATGAATGTAACAGTCAAATTTATTATGGAAATGACCCTTATAATTTATATAATAGAAAACTATTTGAAGAAGTAAATGATAATATGTTTTATTTATTTTTAATGTTATCAGTTAGTAATAATACAATGAATATTAATGTGGAAGAGTTTAAATCATTGTATGGCGATAGAGTATGTGGATTAAAGTTGTATACAGGATTATCTGATGTAACTTTAAATAATATAAAAAATTTTGATACAGATTTGCCACTTTTATTGCATACTGGTAAAGCATATAATCAAGATCCTAAAAGTATGATTGATTTTTTAAAATCGTATAGAGGTTATATAATTTTAGCCCATTATGCAAGATTTTGTCCGGAAATAGTTGATTTAGTAAAAAGCTATGATAATATTTATATTGATACATCACCATCAGCTTACATATACAATAATTATATAAATAGAGTTAAGAAAAGAG
>CANRAC010000022.1 GCA_947628495.1 uncultured Bacilli bacterium | reverse complement strand
ATAGCAGCAATGATTTCCTCAAAAGATGAAGGTTTTAATTTTTGTAAAAAACTTTTCATTCCTTCACTTTCAAATTGAAATACCCCTATTGTATTTCCGGTTTTAAACATTTCTAAAGTTTTTTCGTCATCTAGGGGAATATCATTTAATTTAATTTTTTGACCAGTATTTTGAGCAATTAGGTCTAAAACATCATGGATAGTACGCAAATTACGAATAGATAAAATATCCATTTTAATTAGGCCTAAATCTTCTAAATACTCCATAGTACAGCCTGTCAAAATATTTTCATTACTAATAACAATGGGAATTAAATGGTCCAGAGTAACACTTGAGATTACAACCCCCGCCGCATGCGTACTTATCTGTCTTTTTAAACCTTCTAATTTTAAGGCAATTTTATATAAATTTTGGTATGTCTTATCTTTTTTTAAAGTGTTTTGTAATAATGGATTAGATTTATAATTTTCCATTAGTGTATTTTTGGCCTCAATAAGTTTTAAAATATTATTTAACTTAACTTCATCTATTTCTAAAATTTTCCCAACATCTCTTAAAACTTGTTTGGAAGTTAAAGACGAATATGTCATAATATTAGCTACATTATTAGAACCATATTTATTTTTTAAATAATTAATTATTTGCCCTCTTTTAATATCTTCAAAATCAATATCAATATCCGGCATCGTTATACGATCTTTATTTAAAAATCTTTCGAATAATAAATCGTATTTTAAAGGATCAATATCGGTAATACCTAAAGAATATGCCACAATTGACCCAGCAGCGCTACCTCGACCAGGACCTACTAATATATCATTTTTTTTAGCAAATAATATGTAATCGTAAACAATTAAAAAATAATCGACAAAACCCATCTGTTTAATAACTGAAAGTTCATATTCTAAACGTTTAAAATAATGCTCTTTAAACTCGCCGTTAAGCCTTTTTAATAAACCTTTATGAGTTAACGTATCTAAATATTTATATGAATCATTTAAATCTTTATACTTAGGGATATATTTACCATTATAGGGAATTTCGACATTAATTAAATTCACTATATCTAAAATGCTTTGTTCATCTTCTTCGTTATACGCACTTAAGTAATAATTTTTGGAATAATCTGTTACCTCTTCGGTATGAATAGTAGTATTTTTACTAATCATTTCTAAATATTTTAAGTAATTGGTATCCGTATTTTTTAAAGCTTTAATAATATTAAAAAAAACAATATTTTTAGTGATAATTAAAGCATTATTTTTTTCATATTCACTTGCATAACCCAGATACACTTTCTCATATACCTTAGCTAAATTAGAATAAATTTGTTTATCTAAGTAGGAAATAATACAGATAATATTACGGCTGTATTTTTCTAAATCTATGATTGCTAAATCTTGTTGTTGCTTTAATGTATTTAATTTTAACAAATTTTGATATCCTAAATAATTTTGAGCATAAAGATAAACGGGATGATTTTCAATTGTAATATTTAAGCCAATAAGAGGTTTGATATTATTGAGTTTACATTTATGATAAAATTCAATAACTCCAAACATATTGTCATCACAAATTCCACAAGCAGGCAAATTATTTTGTTTTAAAAACGTGATTAAGTTATCAATTTTAATCATACTTTTTAGTAAACTATGGTCAGTTTTTACACCAAGAGGTATATACATATCATCACCCCGCTTCATTGTAAATATTATATCATGAGATTTTCTTTAAAGATAGAAAAAAGAAAACAAATTTTTGTTTTCTTAGAATTTAACTTGAACGTTTTCTCTTTCAACTTCAGCAGCTTCAAAGAATGCTTCACTTTTAAATCCAAACATCCTCGCAATGATGTTAGATGGAACCATTTGGATCTTATTATTATATTGTAATACTGTATCATTATAAAATTGTCTAGCTGAAGCAATCTTATCTTCAACTTCTTTTAAATCAGCTTGCATTTGCACAAAATTAGTATTCGCTTTTAAATCTGGATAACTTTCGGATAAGGCAAATAATTTACTAATTGCTCCTGTAAGTGCATTATTAGCTTTTATTTGATCTTCACTAGTTGTTGCTGATAAATAAGTATTACGAGCTTTAATAACATTTTCTAAAGTTTCACTTTCATGCTTAGCATATCCTTTGACTGTTTCCACTAAATTAGGGATTAAATCAAATCTTCTTTTTAATTGTACATCAATTTGCGCCCATTGGTCTTTAACCCTATTTCTTAATTCCACTAGTTGATTATGAACTGATATTACATATAAAGCTAAGATTACAACTAAGGCTATAACAACAATTAAAATAATTATTCCTGTACTCATGACATCCTCCTTATGTTATATATATTACCATGGGTTTTTAAAATAGACAAGAAATTATCATAAAAAAAGGATAAAACTTTATCCCTTAATAATATCCATTGCTCTACGCATTTTTAAATCGTATTTAACCATTTCTATGCCACCAATTTGACGTTCAAATTCTTCGGGTTTCATATCGTATTCTTTAGCCATTTTTTGAAGTTCTTCTTTAGCTTCTTTATCGGTAATTTCAATTTTTTCTTTTTCAATTACTTCTTCTAATAAATAACGATATTTAACTCTTTTAGTTGCTTCCCCTTCCATTTGTTTGTGTAAATCTTCATGAGTTGCTCCTGCAAATTGCATATATTGCTCCATGTTTAAACCTTGCATACGAAGTTGATCTTCAAATTGATGAATCATATGATGAACTTCATCATCAATTATCTCTTCATTAATTTTGACTGTCATATTATTAGCAGCTTTTTCTAAACAATCATTCATATATTTATCTTCAATATTTTTGGCTTTACGTTGTTTAATTTCTTCTTCAATCTTTTTAGTAAATTCTTCTTTGGTTTTAATATCATCATAACCTAAATCTTTAAATAATTCTTCATTAATTTCTGGTAATATGCGATGTTTTAAACCTTGTAGTTTAACTTTGAAATTGACATCTTTGTTTTTTAAATCTTCTGTATAATTTTCAGGGAAACGAAGATCAATTGATTTTTCTTCACCTATTTTCATTCCAATAACAGCATCTTCAAAGCCAGGAATAAATGTATTGGAACCTAATTCTAAAGGATAATTTTCCCCTCTACCGCCTTCTAATTCTTTACCATCAACATAACCCGTAAAATCAATTACTGCAGTATCTCCACTTTCTGCCGCACCGTCCTCTTTAGGAACTATTTCGGCACAACGAGTTTGTAACGCTTTAATTTCTTCATCTAATTCTTTTTTACTTACTTTATTTTCTTCTTTTTTAACTCCTAAATTTTTATAATCACCTAATTTTATTTCGGGTTTAGATACAATAACAAATTTAAAAGTAACAGCATCTTTAGATATATTAGTAACATCCATTTTTGGTTCGATAACTGGTATGACTTTTTCTTTATCTAAGGCTTCCTTATACGCTATACCAACGGCTGCGTCTACGGCATCCATATATAAAGATTCTATACCTACCTTTTTTAAATAAATATCTTTAGGTACAGCTCCTTTTCGAAATCCATCTAATTTAATATTTTTACGTTTTTTATTAAAAGCTGCATCTAAACAATCTGACCATTTTTTTCCTTCAAGGGTAACTTCAATTTCATGTACATTCTTTTCCATATTTTTCCTCCAATTACTTATGTATTATAACTTAAAGCCCTTTTTTATACAAGGCTTAAAAAGTAAAAAATCGCGATTTAAGCGATAGATTCTATTTTGACATCAAATGAGCCATTTGGTGTTTCAACCGTAACAATATCATTTACTTTTTTGCCAATTACGGCAGCGCCAATTGGCGATTCATTCGAAATTTTATTGTTAAAAGGATCAGCTTCTAGAGACCCAACTATTTTGTATTCCTCTTTTTCATTATCATCAACATAACTAATAGTTATTGTTGAACCAACACTGATGACATCTTTATTATTATTCGAAATAATTTGAGCATTTTCTAATTTATATTCCAATTCTTTTATGCGTCCTTCTAATTTCGCCTGTTCATCACGTGCCGCATCATAATCAGCATTTTCGGATAAATCTCCTAAAGCTCGTGCTTCTTTTAAAGCTTTAATAACTTCTGGTCTTTTATTTATCTTTAAATCATTTAATTCATTTTCTAATTCCAAGTAACCTTCTGCCGTTACTAATATTTCTTGTTTTTGTGACATTTTGTCTTCACCTCTTAAATTTTCATGGATAAGTCTACTACAAATATGAAGAAATGTCAAATATTTTTAAACGCAACATATCATATTTATTTAAAGCCTTATCACAAGGGATTTTTACGATCATTTTGGGATGACGTGCAACATCTATTTCCTCCATATTTTCATTATATATTTTATTTATTTTTAGTTCATAAGGTTCCGTATTTGGACCAAATGCTTCTAAAACATCACCAATTTTAAAATAATTACGTTCTTCAATAGTTACCATTTTCGCATCATCATCATATTCTAAAACTAACCCAATAAAATCTTGATTAGACTCTTCTTGACGTCCTAAAAAATATTGTTCTTTATTAGTTGGTAATTTATCATAAAACTGGGGAGTCGATTCGCGATTGGCACATCTATTTAAAATATCTTGATAATATTTAATATATGCATCATTAATAGTCTTATTCATTGTTTTATCAATAATATTACGATAGACATTTAAAACAGTAGACACATAATAAATAGAGCGCATTCTTCCCTCAATTTTAAAAGAATTAATACCAATATCAATCATATCTTTGATATAACTTACCATATTTAGATCTTTTGGCGTAATGGAAAATGGTTCCTCACTATTTTCGATATCAAATACCCAACGACATATCTGCGCACATCCACCCCGGTTGGAATCGCGATTGGTAAAACAATTTGATAAGACACATTTTCCCGAAAAACTAGTACACATTGCTCCGTGAATAAAAACTTCTAAATCCGCCTTGGTCTTAGTTTTAATATCAATTATATCTTTTCTTGAAGCTTCTCTTGCCAAAACAAGACGACTTACATTTTCTTTTAAATAAAATTTGGCACTTTCAGCATTTAAAATACTTGCTTGGGTAGAAAGATGAACTTCCAAATTTAGGTTTTCCTTTTTAATAATGTCTAAAACGATAATATCACTAGCTATAATAGCATCAACATGAGCTTGAGCTAAAGATTTTAAATAATTTTTTAAATTTTTTAAATCTTCATTATGAAAAACAATATTAACCGTAACATAAACTTTTTTATGCAAATTATGGGCGTACTTTACCGCATCTTTTATTTCTTCTATCGTAAAATTTTTAGCATTTGCTCGCAAGCTAAAATCTTTACCACCTATATAAACAGCATCTGCGCCATAAAGAAAAGCAAATTTTAATCTTTCTAAATCTCCGGCCGGGGCTAGTAATTCTACTTTATTCATTAATATCACCAATTTTATAAATAGTCTTTTTATCTAAAAATCCATTAAAATCAGATTTTTCTGTTTTATTTAGAGCTTCAAAAATATCTTGAGTCGTTAAAAAACTTGTATTGATATAGTAAAATTTAATATTATCCTTAAATTCTAATAATTCTAAATTATTATAAATTTTTTTATCATAAATAACGGTCCCATACTTATTTTCTTTAATCCTTAAAGTTTTTTTGGTAACTTTTTCGGTTATTTTGTTTTCTAATGGTAAATTTAAGGCAAATTCGGTATTAAAATTACTGATTAAATTTCGACGAGAATACATAATTTGATTATACCCATATACGGGAATAACCAAATCTTTATGAGTTTTATTTAAAATTTCTTTAATTTCCTCTTTAGTTATTTCGTTAGAAACTACCATACTGTCAATATTTCTTTCTAAAAAAGCATTAATTGAGGCATAGTTAGTCCCAAAATGATTAGCAAAATAAATTTTTTCCCAGTTAAGATTAAGCTCATTTATTATAGATAAGACCCCTAAATCTTCAAAAAAGATACCTTTTAAAAAACGGTTATCTATTTGTTTGAGGATTTCTTTTAATTTAACCAAATCTTCATAGGGAAGCAAGCGATTAATCAAAAGATAAAAATCATTTGTTACCCTATTTATATCTTCTAAATCTAATTCATCATATCCAACGCAAAAATTAGCTAAAGGTACTAAAAAACTCGTTATTCCCTGCTTTTCATATTCTGTTATTTCGGATAAATTTTTGATATTTACAATAATTTTTTCTTTCATTTCTTCCTCGTTACATCATAGTTTCTTTTAACTTGGTAATTATTTCATTAAAGTGCATACCATTAGATGCTTTAAATAAAATAACGTCATGAGCTTTTATAAGTTCTTTTATTTTTAAAAGAGCTTCGTCATTTGTTAAAAAGGTATAGACATTATCTTTAAGCATTCCTTTTTCTACCGCCATCGCCGCAATATTTTGCGCTTCTTGACCAACGGTAATTAAAATATCAATATTATTTTTTTGAACATACTCTCCCACTTCTTCATGAAGTTGTTTGGCATATTCCCCTAGCTCTAACATATCGCCTAATACCGCAATCTTTCGAGAAGTATATTTTCCTAAAATTTCGAGTGACGATTTCATTGAATCCACAGAAGCATTGTATGCATCATTAATTATTGTTATATTATTTGATAAATTCAAATATTCCAGTCTATTTTTCGTAAGTTCAAAGTTTTTAATCCCCGCAATTATTTGTTTTGGGCTGATATTTAAAAGCATTCCTACGGCAAAGGCTACTAGACTGTTATAGATAAAAACTCGCCCAGGAACGGGAACATAAACATCATAAGTCATAGATTGATATTTAATTTTAAAAGTTGAGGATGTTTCTTTTAAATCAATATCAGTGGCCATAAAGTCACTTTTTTCATCAATGCCAATCGTAACAATATTGATATTTTGAGCATTTTGGGCATACGTGTGCAATAAATCATTATCGTTATTAACTATTAATATACCATCTTTATCCATGCCATTTATGATTTCCAACTTAGCTTTTAAGATGTTTTCTCTTCCCCCTAGTTCCCCAATATGGGCAGTACCAACATTGGTAATTACACTAATATGAGGTTTAGCAATTTTAGTTAAATAATCAATTTCGCCTAAATGATTCATTCCCATTTCAATAACGGCTGCCTCTTCATCAGAAAGACGTAATAAAGTAAGAGGAAGACCAATATTATTATTGTAATTTCCTTCGGTTTTTAAAGATTTAAAATGAGTTTTCACTACACTATATATCATATCTCTAGTAGAGGTTTTTCCAACACTACCTGTAACGCCGATTACTTTGGCATCAGAATGATCTCTTTTATATAAAGCTAGTAATCTTAGAGCTGCAATTGTATTTTCGACAATAATAATGGGCTGAGAAGTTGCCTCTATCGCATTATTTTGAGCAAATTCGCTTTCTAAAATACAACAATTTGCTCCTTTAGCAAAAGCATCTTGGTAAAAAGCATTACCATCAAATTTAGCCCCTTTAATCCCAATATATGTATCATTTTTAGCGATTTGTCTTGTATCCTTAACAAAGTTTTCGCAAATCACTTTATTTGAACCACAATATAATTTTCCTTTACAAATCTCCACAATTTGAGCTACTGTTAAACCTTTTTTCATCTTAGCCTCCCAACAAATGTATCTTAACATAAAAATATATGTAAAGTAAATCGCGTCTAGAAGTATATAAAAAACTCGCCTTAGCGAGAATCTTTTTTGACACTGACCGAAAGTCCATCTCCAACATCATAAAATTTTGTTTCAAATTCTTCGTTTTCTTTTAAAAATAAGATGTATTTTTCAATTTTCTTAACTATTCCTTCTAAGTTTTTGCTTTCAATTTTCTTTTTACTGCCGACATAACCATGAAATTTTAAATTATCAGTAATAATTATACCGCCAGGAGCCAAGAAATATTTAAACTTTTCAAAAAACTTAGTATATTGTCCTTTAGCAGCATCGATAAATATTAAATCATATTCAATTTTATCTGTTAAATTAACTTCTAATGCATCCTGATAAACTACTGTAATTTTTTTATCCATGCCACACTTTTTGACATTTTTTAAACATTCCATATAACGAGTTTCATCACGTTCAATAGTAGTAACTTTGACATCTTCAGCGACACTTGCCATCAAAATAGCCGAATAACCAATGGCCGAACCAATTTCCAATATATTTTTAACATTATTTAATTTAATATATTTCATTATAAAAGTTATGGATTCTTTTTCAATGATAGGCACATTTTTATTTTTGGCATATTCTTCCATCTCTTCTATGAATTGTTTCATTATTTTCACTCTTTCTACTATATATTATATTCTTTATTCATAAACATACCAATTATCGTTATCTTTTAATTTTGCTACTTGCTGTTCATGTTCAGCATTGGTCTTACTAAAGTATATTTTACCACTTTTATCAGAAACAAAGAATAGATAATCGTTATCTTCCGGATATATCGCCGCCTTAATCGCTTCGATACCAGGATTGGATATTGGTCCTACCGGTAGGCCTTTAAAACATGTCCCGCGCGTATTATAAGCATTACATTCATTTAATTCATCAGCTGTCAAATTATCTTTAAATCCTTTTTGCGTAGCATAATAAGTAGTTACATCACTGCCTAAAGACATTCCGATATTAATTCTGTTTGTAAATACGCCAACAATACCAGCTCTATCGCTACCGTCTTTGCCTTCTAATTCGACAATAGAAGCTAGGGTCATAATTTCGTGAATACTATAAGTATTTTTCTGCATGTCCTTTTTATAAGGAGCTAATTTACTTTCTGTATTATCCAATATCGTTTTTAGAACATCTTGAGCAGAAGTATTTTCAAAAAAATTATAGGTATCTGGAAATAAATAACCTTCTAGAGGATAATAAATATCTGGATTTAAAATATCATCAGTTAAAAACCAGTAATCGGCAATTAAACTTTTCAAATAGTTATTATCTTGCATAAGATTTTTAAAGTCATCTTCCGAAATCTTTAAAGAACTAGATATCTCTTCCAGATAATCAGGATATCTTTTTCCTTCTTTAAAAGTAATATTAATTCCTTTTTGTTCTTTCGTTTTGCCACTATCTAAGGTCTTAAATATTTGTTTGACACTCATATTTCTCTTTAAAGTAAAAGTACCCACTTTAAAAGTATAATCCCTGTGCAAAAGGTTATAAATATAAGCGGCTTCCTTACAACGAATTAAATCGGCCGTTTTTAAATTATCAATGATTTGTTTTTCTCCTTCGCCTTGTTTTACTACAAAGGAGATGTTTTTGGAATCATTTTTCGCCACGGGCGCTAAGAAATAAAAATACAAACTAATTATTAAAATAATAATGGCAACTAAAGCGATAATTAATCCCACTACTAATTTTTTCATTGATCTTTTTCGCTTTCTGCGTCCACTTTTTCTTGGATAGAAGATAAGATATTTTCAATTAAAGCCCATTCTTCCTCGGTTTCAATTGGTTTTAAAGTCTTATCTTTACCGCTTGGATCATAAATACTAGCATATACTTTTGTACTACCCGTTTCATCAGTAGTGTTATCGGTATAAACAATATAACTTTGTTTATTTTTATCATTATCAAATGTAAATAAAACTTCACAAGTTATTTGTTCTCCTTTGTCATTTACTAGTGTTAAAACATTTTGATTATCATTTTCTTCTTTCATTTTGACTTTCCCTTCATTCTTAAATAAGTATCAAGTATAATCGTCGCCGCCACCCCATCAATGACTTTTTTTCTTTTTTTTCGACTTAAATCAGCATCCAATAAAATATTTTCTGCTTGCACGGTCGTCAAACGCTCATCTAAAAGTTCAATTTGCACATCGCACCTTTGGGCTAATTCTTTTTGAAAATCTAGGCTTCTTTGACTGGCAAAACCCAAAGAATTATCCATATTTTTAGGTAATCCTAAAACTACATGAGTAATATGATAAGTATTAATCAAATCACAAATTTCTTGCAGCATTGCTTCTTTGGTTTGACTAGTATAATTGATTACTTTTAAGTTACTCGCAATTGTATTAGTTTTATCACTAATAGCCACACCTATGGTTTTAGTACCTAAATCGAGCCCTAAATAACGCATTATTTTCTAAGAAATTCCTTTAACATAATTTCAATAAGTGCATATCTATCAAGAGCAATTATTTTTTCCCGAGCGCCTTTGTAACTAGAAACATATCCCGGATCTCCACTGTTTAAATATCCCACAATCTGACTTGTCGCATCATAATTGCCAGCGACCAATAATTCAAAAACTTCTTGTAAGATTGCTTTAGTGGTTTTTTCTTCCATTAAAAATCACCTCTAGTACAATTTAATTTTACCAAAGTCAAACCAAATAAGCAAATAAACTCAGACAATTTTTGGCGTTTTACAACATATTTTTGCTTTTTTTAACTTTTCCAGATTGGCTTTAGCTTCTTTACTCACTTGATAAGAGTCCTTAATCTTACTTAAAGCTTTATTAAAAATAAAGGGTTTAAGGTGGCTTTCTTGTAAAAATTTAAAGGTAGCAGAAGGATATTTAATAAAACATTCACAAATAAGCCATGATATTGCCATATCAACATAATATTTATCGATTAAATTTCTTTGGCATATTTCATAGATACTGTTTAAATATTCTTTTTCAACATAATAATTTAGAAAAACTACAATTGCCATACGCACGGAAAATTCATGCTTACTATTCAAATAATCGTTAAAAAAAGGCCAAAATTCTTTTTTATTATTTTTAATAATTTTAAGACTACTACAAAATGAATCACATATCGCCCAATTATCAATTAATAACACGTAAGAATTGATATATTCTTTTAATTTGGAAGTATCCTTAATCCCTGCAATAATAAAGCCTCTTAATAATATTTCTTCATAATAATTTAAGGTCATTACTTTAAAAAAACTTTCATAGTTACCCTGTAATATTTTTTTAGCAATATTTCTTAAGATTGGAATTCTTATTCCAATAAATTTATATTGGCTAGATACTATTTTTTGATTAAATTCTAAATATTGCGGGTCTTTGAAAGTTTTTAGATATTGCAGAAATTCAGTATAGGCTTTCTTTGACCAATTTTCCTTAATTAAATTCATATTTATCACATAAAATATTGTAACATAAAAATTGACTTCTTGATTTATTTATGATAAAGTCTTAAAAGAATTAGTTAAAAAGGAGGAAAGAGTCATGGCAAAAAAAGTAACAACTAAAAAACCTTTAACTGGAAACAAACGTTCTCATGCTTTAAATGCTACTAAAACACAACAAAAACCTAATCTTCAAAAGAAAAAAATTAATGGTAAAAGTGTTAGAATCACTGCAAGAGAAACAAAAAAAGCTGCCTAATGAAGCAGTTTTT
>CANRAC010000021.1 GCA_947628495.1 uncultured Bacilli bacterium | reverse complement strand
GCAGATATAGGAAAAATAATAAGAATGCTGTGTGAAAGAAAGGACATAAGGATAATAGAAGCAGAATTATGTCCCGATCATGTGCATATGTTAATAAGTGTACCGCCAAAGATGAGCATAGCAGGAGCAATAGGATATATAAAAGGGAAAAGTACATTATTGATATTTGATAGACATGCAGATATGAAATACAAATATGGCCAAAGGCAATTTTGGTGTAGAGGATACTATGTAGACACAGTAGGGAAAAATACAAAAGCAATACAAGAGTATATAGCGAATCAATTAAAGGAAGATAAACTAGCAGATGAAATGAGCAGCAAAGAGTACATTGACCCATTTACAGGAAAAAAGACAAAACAATTTAAGCTATTTAAATAATAGCAAGTAGTAAAAGTAGTGCAGAAGTTAGGCGAATTCGGAGCGCAATATAGCGCGGCCAGTAAGAGGCACTTTTAGTGCTTAATAAAACTACCAGCTAAGCTGGTAGATTTTTATTATCAAATATTTGATGTAATTTACCAGTAAGGAGTAAATTATCATAAACTTTATCATTAATAATTAAATCTAATTCGCCAATATATTCATAAAATAAGGGTTTAAAACCTAATTTAAATTCATTTAAACCATGATATGGATTATTAGAAGTAAAGTCCCCTGTAAGACCATTTAAGCCTAAATAATCGTAATTATCTTTATAATAATTGATTAAAGCATTATGTAAAAAATAATTAGCATTTAGATGACGATATCTTTTGTCGTAGCCGCTATAAACTATTGTAGCGGTGTCTTTTGTTTTAATAACTAAAGCGCCGGCGATATATTCTTGTAATTCGTTATCAGTATACTTGGAAGAGGCGGCCATGATTTCATTTTTATAAGTAACGAGTAATTTATCGGAAAGCATTTTCTGGCGCAGATTTTTTTCGGTAGGATTTTGTTTTAATTTTTCATTATAAATATTATTTTTTTCCAGTTCTTTTTCATAAGCATTTTTGGCATTAGCCATAAATTTTTCGTAATCAACTTTGACTAAAAATAAGTCCATTAAATTATCACTCGCAAAAGCTTTATATAAATCATTATAATGTTTAAAATTAAAGTTATTTTGTTTTTCTAAAAATTTATAAATAATCTCTAAATCTTCTCTAGTTCCTTGTATTAATTCCAGACCTTTTTTTATTGAATTATTAATTTTATTGCGGGTGTTTTTATTTAAGTTAGAAAATTCATATTTTTTTAAATCTATATAACCATCAAAACGGGGTAAGGAAGATTCAAAATATAAGTTATCTTTTAGTTTTTTATAGCCTAAATCTCCAAAAATATTTTTATAATTAGTAGCTTCTTGATAAGTTAAAGCTTTGGTAGTAGGATCGTATTTTCGCATTATTAGTAAAGGATCAATTTTTAAGAAAACTATTTTTTTCTTTTTTAAATATTTTTTTAATTCCTTCGTAAAGTTTTGTAATAGATTTAAATTTTGATAGTCCATTAAAAAGCCGCGGGGAGCGTAAGCATATTTACTTGTAAATGTAATATTTTTATAAATCATTAAAGTGGCTGCTACTAATTGATTATTTTCATAATAACCAAGATAATCATAATCAAAGTCAACTTCACTTTTAAAAATCGCATAATTTGGAGTTTGATATAAGCTAGCTAAGGGATGATCTTGAGCAAAATCATGAAATTCAAACATTGTTATCTCTTTTAACATACGAATCCTCCTTCATAAATTAGAGTATAATAACATAAGTAATAGTAAAAATCAATTGTCAAACTAACGAAAATTATTTATAATAAAACCAGGAGATGGAAAGATGAAATCAAAAATTAATAAATTAATATATGGCTCATGGTTTTCGGCTTTATTATTTTTAGCTTTTGGAATATTTTTATTTATTAAACCGAAAATGGCCAATTCCTTAATTGGATATTTTGTGGGAGGATTAATCCTTGTATCAGGGGTAGTTTCCCTTATCAATTATTTTACGGTTAAAAAAGAAGTAAAATACATTAGTTTTGAATTAATATATGGCATTATTACTCTTATTGCGGGGATTGCTATTATATTTAATCCTTTATCAATTAGTTCAATTGTGACCATTGGTTTAGGAATTTGGATGATTATTAATGGTATCATGAAAATTAATTCGGGAATATTTTTAAAAAAATGTAAAGAAGAAACTTGGACGTTACTTTTATTTATTGGGATTTTAACTTTATTATCGGGAGCTTTATTAATCTTTAATCCTTTTAAAAGTACGATGGTTATGACCCAAGTAGTTGGTATCTTTGTGATAGTTTATGCTATATTAGATATTATGCATTGGTTACTTGTTAAAAAACGTTCTAAAGAGATAATTGAGTTTATTAAATAACTCTTTTTTAATGCTAATTATTGAATAAAGATTTAATTTAGAGTATACTAAGAATATAGATAAAAGGGTGATTAAATGGCAGTAATTAAAGATATTAGAGCAAGAGAAATATTAGATTCTCGTGGCAATCCCACAGTGGAAGCGGATGTTATTTTAGATAATGGATTAAAAGCGACAGCTTCAGTTCCTTCGGGGGCTTCTACGGGATCTAAAGAAGCTTTAGAATTAAGAGATTTAGATAAAAATAGATATCAAGGTAAAGGAGTTTTAAAGGCTGTTAATAATATTAACACCATAATAAAACCCGCTTTAGTAGGGCAAGAATTATATCAAGCGAAGATTGATCAGTCTCTAATTAATTTAGATGGAACTAAATATAAAAGTAATTTAGGGGCTAATGCAATCTTAGCTGTTTCTTTAGCTTGTTTAAAAGCGGGAGCTTTAAATGAAAATAAAGAATTATATGAATATGTTTCGACTGGTCAAGTAACTTTACCAATTCCGATGATGAATGTTATAAATGGTGGTAAACACGCGGATTCCGGTTTAGAAATTCAAGAATTTATGATTGTGCCCGTTGTTAAAAGTTTTAAAGAACGTTTGCGTGCTGGGGCGGAGATATTTGCAACATTAAAAAAACTGCTCAAAGAAAAAGGACAAATTACTTCGGTTGGTGATGAAGGCGGCTTTGCACCCAAGTTAAATACTAACTTAGAAGCCCTAGACTTAATAACCAAAGCTATCATTGAAAGTGGCTATGCTCCTAAAAGAGATGTCTTTATAGCTCTAGATGTTGCAGCGAGTGAAATCTATGATAAAACCACTAATAAATATCATATTGATAAAAGAGAATTAACACCGGAAGAATTAATGATATACTATCAAAAACTAGTTAGCGAATATCCCATTATTTCGATTGAAGATGCTTTTAATGAAGATGACTTTGCCCACTTAAGTGAACTTACGAGATTAATGCAAAATAAGATTTTACTTGTAGGGGATGATTATTTTGTTACGAATAAAGAATATTTACAAAAAGCGATAAATGAAAAAGCGGGGAATGCGATTTTATTAAAAGCTAATCAAGTTGGAACTATTACCGAAATGATTGAGACTATAATGCTGGCGAAGAAAAATAATTATCAAATGATTATTTCCCATCGTAGTGGGGAAACAGAAGATACCTTTATTGCTGATTTAGCAGTGGGATTAAGTATTCCTTACATTAAAACCGGTTCTTTATGTCGCGGCGAGCGCATTGCTAAATATAATCGTTTATTACGGATTGAAGAAAATTTGACATCCGAAAATAAATAATTTATAATACGTCCTATATTAAATCCTTTATAAAGGATTTTTTTAAGGGGCAAAATTTATGAATGAAAAAGAATTAATTGTTAAAAATTTACAAAGACCAAAAGTAAGTTTGGAAGTCAAAAAAGCTACTTGGCCAAATATCATAAAATTATTTACATTTTATGAAAAGATATTAGCTAGTGAAGAAATTATTAACCCAAAACATATTGCTAAATGTCATAAACATTTTAAAGAGCTTTTATTTAATGTTAAACCGGAAATATTATGTGATAATATAACCTATAGTCTACCTAAATATATCCAATTATATAGTAATATCCAATTTAAAATATTAAAGCAAGATAAAAAAATAAATTTTTTAACTCTTAATTCTTATAGTCAAAAAAACTATTTGGAACAGGTTAATCAAAAAATTGAAAAAGAAAAAACTCAGTTAATTATGCTTTGTGGTGATGAGATCTTAGTTGAGTATTGTAATAATGCTCTAAAAACTTGCTTAAAATATGAAACTAAGCACCAAAATATTGTTAAAATATTAAATCAATATTTAAAAATAAAAGAAAAGATTGTTAGTCTTAAAACGGAAGAACAAAACTTTAAAGAACAAGGATTACGAAGTATTCTTCGTTTAATAAGTAATAGTGATCTTTCTTTTGAAGAATTTTGTGAATTATATCAAGTCAACATAACTACTTTAAAAAGTATGATGAAAAGAGGAAAAGCTCTAGATTATCCTTTATTTACCCAAGCTAAATGTAAGTTTGAAGAAAAAAGAGCCGAAAGCGTTGAAATATATAGTGCTATTGCCCAGGAGGTTTTTAATTATTGTCAAAAGGGGATTAACTACAATAATCAAATTATTAAATTTACGATTTTAGATTATTATTGTTTAACTTTAGAACGCCCAGGTATGCTTTGGCATAAAACTTCTCGTTCTGGATATGTAAAAAATAATTGGGAATTTCCTTTCTTAAATGAAAGTTATGAAAGTCCCACAGTTGCTTTAGATGTTTTTAAAAGTTATCAAAGAACAGTTGATGGCATAGTTATTAATCAAGATATGATTGATGAAGTCTATGAATTTTTAGCCCAAAATGAAATACCAGTAACATTTAAGTCTTTAGATATAGCTTTAACTCGGTATGTTCGAGGCATTCCTATTTTGCCTTTAAAAAATAAGAATTTAACATTAGTTTTAAACAAAGCTTGATAATTTTATAGACGTATGATAAATTATTAATACGAGAAATGGATGTGAATAACATGTTAGAAACAATATTATTAATAATATCAGTAATATTAATTGCAATTGTCTTATTACAAAGTAATAAAGCCAGTGATGCGGGCCAAATTATCTCAGGAGGAAATGCGACCTTATTTCAAAAACAAAAAGAACGTGGTGTCGAACTTTTAATTACTAGATTAACTATGGCTCTAGGTCTTGCCTTTTTTGTTATAGCTTTTATCTTATTTTTAAAATAATAAAGGAAGTGTTAACCAACTTCCTTTTTTAATGCATGAAAAAAATTATGGTGCTAAAATAATAATGAGGGATCTTATATGAAAGAGGAAATAATAAAAGTATTAAAAGATGAGCACAAAGCTTTAGACCCAATCGAAATCAATGATATGTTGGGTTTTAAAACGACCGGAGAATATCAAGAATTAACCGAAGTATTAGAAAATCTGGTGCAAGAATGTCTTATTTATAAAACTAAGAAAGATAAATATATTCTTTTAGAAAATTGTCCAGGTATTAAAGTCGGGAAAGTCGCTATTAATAAAAAAGGTTTTGGTTTTTTAATACTAGATAAAGAAGATGATATTTATATTGATGCGAAGAATTTAAACGGAGCCATTGATGGAGATATTGTTTTAATTGAGGTTATTAATAAAGCTTTAAAAAAAGAGGGTAGAGTCTTAAGAATAATTAAAAGAGAATTAAAAAATTTAGTGGGCGAAATAATTAAAACTGAAGAGGGATTAGGTTTTAAGTTAGATGAAACTAAAAAGGAAATAACCGTTATTTTAGATCCAGATTCCCTTCATAATTGTGTAGAAGGACACAAAGTCTTAGTCGAAATTACCAAAGATTTAGGTCATAATAAATATGCCGGTAAAGTCTTAAGTATCCTTGGTCATAAAGATGATCCGGGTATCGATATTTTAAGCATTGCTTATAAACATGAAATCTATGATAAGTATACGCCTGAGGTTTTAGCCGAGGTCGAAAAGCTACCCGATGAAGTTGATCCCAAAGATCTTGTGGGGCGTCGCGATTTAACTGGTGAGGTTATATTTACGATTGATGGTAAAGATACTAAAGATATTGATGATGCTATTTCCTTAAAGAAAAAAGGCGATTTATATGTTTTAGGTGTTCACATTGCTGATGTTTCGCATTATGTTAAAGAAAATACAGCTTTAGGAGATGATGCTTATAATAGAGGGACATCTTCTTATTTAGCTGACACCGTAATTCCCATGTTGCCTCATAAACTTTCTAATGGTATTTGCTCCTTAAATGAAGGGGTTATTAGGTTAGCTATGTCTTGTGTTATGGAATATGATAATCAAGGAAAACTTTTAAATTATGATATTTTTGAAAGTTATATTAAATCTGCCAAAAAGATGAATTACGATGATGTTAATTCTATTTTAATTGATCATGTAACCCCTGCTGGTTATGAAGAATTTAAAGATACTTTACTAGCAATGAATGAATTTGCTCATATTTTAAGAAAAAGGAAAAATGAACGCGGTTATATCAATTTTGAAGCCGAGGAAGCGAAAATTATTCAAGATGAAACTGGAAAAGCTATCGATATTAAAAAAAGGGAGCAAAAAGAAGGGGAAAACTTAATTGAAGACTTTATGATTGCTGCCAATGAATGTGTAGCTACCCATATTTATAATATGAATTTACCATTTATTTATCGTGTTCATGATAAACCTAATAGTGATAAAATTGATGAATTTTTAACTTTAGTTCATTTATTAGGATATAAAATTGGAGGCAAAGTAAATGACCTAACCCCCAAAGGTATGCAATTAATTTTAAATCAGCTTAAAGATAAAAAAGAATTTCCGATCTTATCATCTATTCTTTTAAGAAGTATGAAAAAAGCTATTTATAGTAAAGATAATATTGGCCATTTTGGCCTAGCTAGTCCGACTTATACCCATTTTACTTCGCCTATTCGGCGTTTTCCAGATTTAACCGTCCATCGTTTATTAAAAAAATATTTAATTGAAAAAGATATGAGTATGACGACCATTGCCAACTTAGAATCATCCTTAGTCGAAATTGCCGAGCATTCTTCGGAAAGAGAACGAGCAGCGGTGGATGCAGAAAGAGAAGTAAACGATATGAAAATGGCCGAATATATGGAAGATCATATTGGACAGGAATATGAGGGCTTTATCAATACGATTACTAATTTTGGCATGTTTGTCGAGTTACCTAATTTAGTCGAAGGCTTAGTTCACGTTAAATCTTTAAAAGGCGACTACTTCAATTATGTTCCGGAACTTTTAGCGATGGTCGGAAAGTCTACCAAAAAAACTTATCGTTTAGGAGATACAATTAGAGTAAAATGTATCGGAGCTAGTAAAGAAGCTTCCCAAGTTGATTTTGAAATAGTAGAGGACAAACAAGATGGAAATAAAAAATAAAAAAGCTTATTTTGACTATGAAATCATTAAAGAGTACGAAGCCGGGATTGAACTTAAAGGTACGGAAATCAAAGCGATTCGTAATGGCTCTGTAAGTCTTAAAGATAGCTTCGCGCGCCTTAAAAACGAAGAAGTATATGTTATTAACATGTACATTGCTAAATATGAACAAGGCAACATCTTTAATCATGACGAAAGAAGAGAAAGAAAACTACTTTTGCATAAAAAAGAAATTAAAAAAATCAAGGAAGCTATTACGCAAGATGGATATAGTTTAATTCCTTTAAAACTTTATTTCAAAAAAAATTATGCAAAATTATTAATTGGCGTAGCTAAAGGAAAAAAACTTTATGATAAAAGAGAAAGTTTAAAGAAAAAAGATCTAGAAAGAGAACAAAGACGAAATCTTGAGAATTATTAAAAAATATTAAATTGCTTTTAATATTTTTTTTATGGACTTTAAGTGGCCAATTTGATAAACTTGTTATAGTAGAAAGTGTGTTACTCATGAAGAAAAGAAAAAAGAAGAAAAAGATATTTATTACCATAATTGCTATTTTATTATTATGTTTAGTTGGTTTTTTTGCTTACTTTTATCTTTTTAAAAATGATGAAATCATTAATAAAGTTAAAAAAGTAAAAGAACCTGTGAAGAAATTAAATATTATCAATGAAGATTCTAATGAAAGACCAATTGCCGTTATGATTAATAATCATAACCAAGCGCGTCCATACCATAGTGGCTTAGACGATGCATACTTAGTTTACGAAATCGTAGTTGAAGGTGGTATAACCCGCATGATGGCGGTGTTCAAAGATCAAAATACCGAAAAAATTGGTTCTGTTCGTAGTGCGCGTCATTATTTTTTAGATTATGCTTTAGAAAATGATGCGGTCTATGTTCATTGGGGTTGGTCTCCCCAAGCGCAAAGTGATATCAAAACTTTAGGTGTTAATAACCTAAATGGCTTAACTTACGAAGGTACGTATTTCTTTCGCGATAAAAGTTTAAGAGTATCTAGTGAACATACTGGTTATACATCTATGGAACTTATTAAAAAAGCCATTTCCCATTTAGAATATCGCAATACTTCTAAGCAGTCTACTTTATTAAATTATAGTGTGGATAACATTGACTTAAGTTCTAAAGAAACGGCTCAAGTTGCTAATAACATTGAAATTCCTTATTCTAATTATGTCAAGACTAGTTATGTTTATGATGCAGAAAATAAAGTTTATAAAAGATATGTCAATGGGGAAGAACATGTCGATTATGTTACGAAAAAACAATATACAACTAAAAATATAATTACTTATAAATTAGCGAATAAAACTATTGATGATAAAGGTAGACAAGATATAGATACCGTTGGTAGTGGTAGTGGTTATTACATTACTAATGGATATGCCATCCCTATTACTTGGGAGAAATCATCTCGTAGTAGTAAAACTATTTATAAAGATGAAAATGGGCAAGAAATCAAAGTTAATGATGGTAATACCTATATTCAAATTCAACCGGAAAATCAAGAATTAAGTATTTCTTAAAATAAAAAAGAATAAAATTAACTAGGAGGTATGTATGGAAGTATTTATAAATTTTCTTATTGATAATTACATTTGGTTCTTAGTTATATCAGGGGTTCTATTGTTTGCTTTAATAGGTTATCTTGTTGATACTAGTAAATTACCAAAAGAACCTAAAGATAAAGAGGTAGTACCTAAAGAACCAAAGCCTAAAAAAGAAAAAAAGATAAAAGAGAAGAAAGAGAAAAAAGAAAAAAAGGAAGACATAATAGAAGATAATACGCCAACGGTCGAAGAGGCGATGAAACAAGAGCAAGCCCAACAAACCGAAAAATTAGAAGTTAATAACGATGAAATAGTGAGTGCACCTATTGAAATAACCTCTAATAATGATGGATATGATATGCCTTTAATGAAAGATGAAAATAATGAAAATAAGTAAGCTAGGTAACTAGCTTTTAAAATGCCGTAAAAAAACAATTTAGCGGTAGCAAAAAGTAATATAATTTGATATACTTTAAATAGTAGATAAAAGGGAGTGAATTTATGACATTAACAACTTTATGGTCGATTATTACAAAAATACTTGATATTTCTATTGTCTGGTTAATGTTTTATTTTATTTTAAAAAATGTAAAAAATAATATAAAAATGGTTTTAATTGTTAAGGGTGTAATTTTAATATTAGTTATTAAACTAATTAGTTCCCTTTTAGATTTATATACTGTTGGTTTATTACTAGAATATGTTCTATCTTGGGGACCGTTAGCTTTAATTATTATCTTTCAACCCGAAATTCGTAATGTCTTAGAATCGATTGGTCGTACTAATTTATTAGGACGTCATAAAATTTTAACTGTTGATGAAAGAGAACGCGTTGTTTATGAAATCATGGACGCTATTGAATATTTAAAGAAAAACCGTATTGGCGCTTTAATTGTTATTGAAAGAGATATTTCTTTACAAGAATATATTGATCCAGCTACAAAGATTTATGCTGATGTTTCTAGTGCTTTACTAGGAACAATATTCTTCCCTAATAATCCGTTACATGATGGTGGTGTCATTATTCAAGGGGATAGAATAACTTGTGCAGGATCAGTATTTAAAACGAGTATGGATCCTACTTTAAGTAAACGTCTAGGTACGCGTCATAGAGCAGCGTTAGGAGTTGCCGAAGAAACTGATGCCATTGCTTTAATTGTTTCCGAAGAAACCGGCCGCATCAGTATTGCTGTTGATGGTAATATGAAATACAATTTAACTTTAGATGATTTCAAAATGACTTTAATTGATGAATTAAAACCAAAAACCGAAATGTTCTATGATGCCGATGAAGATGATGATGAAGAAAGTGCAGGTGAGGAAAATGCATAAAGTAATTGAAGTAATCAAAGCTTTCTTCCATTTAATCTATGCGGGATTAGATAAAGTACTCATAACGCCGATAAGTAGAGTAGTTTATCGTTTAAATAAAAGATTAAAAAGTAGTAATAATAAATTAGATAAAATTCTTAATAAACCATTTACTTTAATTTATTTATCTCTAATCTTTGCGGTGGCTATTTTCTTCTTAGTTGACTCTCGTGTTATTACTTTAGTGCAAACTGAAGCAGAAGTTTTAGCCGATCAACCGGTTGTTGCCGAATATAATAAAGAAGCGTATGTCGTTGAAGGTATTCCCGAAACGGTTGATGTTACCTTAATCGGCCGAAAAAGCGATTTATATTTAGCAAAACAATTAGGGGAACATGAAGTAAAATTGGATTTAACTAAATATGGAGTTGGGGAACATCGTGTTCGATTAACTTATAATCAGTCCATTGACTCCTTAAATTATAAATTAGATCCATCGACCGTTTTAGTCGTAATAAAAGAAAAGATAAGTACTTTAAAAACTGTTTCTTACGATTTATTAAATGAAGATAAACTTGATCAAAAATTAAGTGTGGCAAGTGTCACTTTAGACCGTACCGAAGTTGTTATTAAAGGAGCTGAAGATACTCTTTCTAAAGTAGCAACAGTTCGAGCTTTAATTGATTTAAGTAAAGATGAATTTAAAGAAAAAGGTGATTACACCATTGATAATGTGCCATTAGTAGCTTACGATGCTGAGGGTAAAATTGTTAAAAATGTGGAAATCGTTCCGGAAAAAGTTACGGCTGTTGTTAAGTTAGAATCTTATTCAACAGAAGTACCATTACGGGTTTTAACTACGGGTACTCCAAAAACTGGTCGGGCTATTTCCGAAATTAATAGTAGTGTTTCGAAAGTAACAATCTATGGTGAGCAAAGTGCTTTAGAAAATATTACTTATGTACCTGTTACAATTGATGTAAATAGTTTAAGTGATGAAAAAACTTACAATGTAACAATTAATAAACCAAACGGAGTTCGATCAATGAGTGCTTCAACAGCGACGATAACCGTTAAGTTTGGTGAAGAGACGCAAAAAACTATTGATGGTATCAATGTTCAATGGCGCAATCTGTCATCTAACTACAATGTTAATGCTAAATCGCGTGATGACGCGCAGATATCTGTTATTGCCAAAGGTACAAGTGAAATTTTAGAAGCATTAGATCCAGCCTCTATTACAGCCTATGTTGACTTAAGTGGCTATGGTGAAGGCGAACATCAAGTAACAGTTACTGTCGAAGGAACAGATCCAAAAGTTCAATATATTTCCAATAAACAGATTACTATTATTGTATCTGCCAAATAAAAATAGACAACTAGGTTTCTAGTTGTCTATTCGCTTTCTAGATGCATAAATAAAATACCTATATTAATTGC
>CANRAC010000020.1 GCA_947628495.1 uncultured Bacilli bacterium | reverse complement strand
AACATTATGGCTTTTAATATGGAAACTATTATCGCCGAAAAATTTGAAACATTCATTTCTGATAATATTATGAATACGAGAACGAAAGATTTTTATGATTTGTATATTTTATTAACTAGATATTATGATAAAATTAATAAAAAAGTTTTAGTAAAGGCAATTAAAAATACTTTTGAAAGAAGAGAAACTGATTTTGATATAGATAAAATCATATATAATTTTAGTAAAATAAAAGAAAGTGATAAGTTAAGATTAAATTTTAAAAATTATAAAAATAAAAAATCTTATGTATCCAATATTGATTATAATGAAATAATGAATGCAATTAATTTGGTTATTGAATTATTAAAAAAAAGAATTAGTTAAAGTTTAGTTAAAGATTTACCAAAAGAAATAAGTTAATCAAAATAGTTAATTATTGAATAAATAGCCAAAAGGGAAATAAATTAATATTTTAGTGGTCTGTTGTGTTATCATATTATCAAGAGGTTAAAATATAGAAAGAAGAGAGAACATGGAAATAAAAGAGATAAAACAAAAAATTGCTTACCTAGAAAAACAAACAAATGATATTGGGAGGTCTCTTTGACTTAGAAAAAAAAGAAAAAGAGTTAAATGACTTAGAAAACTTAATGGCTGAGGAAAATTTTTGGAATGATATTAACAGAGCTAATCAAATAAGTGCTCAAGTAAGTAATCTAAAAAAAGAAATTGAAGGCATTCAAAATCTTACTATTTCCATCCAAGATTTAAAAGATTTGACTGCCTTATTAGAAACTGAGGAAGATTTAGAATTAAATAAAGAAATAGAAGAAAATATAGTTACTTTAGAAAAACAATTAGAAGATTTAGAAATCAGTGTTCTTTTATCTAATCCCTATGATGAATTAAATTGTTATTTAGAAATTCATCCGGGAGCCGGAGGTACCGAAAGTTGTGATTGGGCAGCCATGCTTTTAAGAATGTATACCCGTTTTTGTGAAAAAAATAATTATACTTACGAAATAATTGATGAACAAAAAGGTGAAGAAGCAGGAATTAAAAGTGTTACAGTCTTAATTAAAGGCTTGTATGCTTATGGATATTTTAAAAATGAAAAAGGAATTCATCGCTTAGTACGTATCTCTCCTTTTGATTCAGGAGCTCGGCGCCATACTTCTTTTGCTTCTGTTTCTATTACTCCTGAATTTTCTGCGGATGTCGAAGTAGAAATAAATGAAAAAGATTTAAAAATTGATGTCTATCGCAGTAGTGGTAAAGGAGGGCAAGGTGTTAATACAACGGATTCGGCTGTCCGTATTACCCACTTGCCTACCAAAACAGTTGTAACTTGTCAAAATGAACGCAGTCAACTTAAAAACAAAGAAATTGCTATGCAAGTTTTAAAAAGTAAACTTTACCAATTAGAACTAGAAAAGAAAGAAGCGGAAATTAACAAAATAAAAGGCATAAATACAAATATTGACTTTGGTAGCCAAATTCGCAGTTATGTCTTAGAACCATATACGCTGGTTAAAGACAATCGAACTGACTATGAAACTACGCAAGCTGATAAAGTTTTAGATGGAGATATCTTAGGATTTATGGTCGCTATGCTCAAAAACAAATAATTTTTATTGCATTATATTTTTAATTTGTTAAAATATGTTAAAAAGAAGGCGATAATTTGGATAAAACTTTAAAATATTTACAAAATTTATTAAAGCCAAATGATATAGTAGTCGTAGCGATCTCTACCGGTCCTGACTCGATGTTTTTGCTCTATCAATTATTAAAATTTAAAGAAAAATATAATTTGCAAATTATCGTGGCTCATGTTAATCATCACTTAAGAGACCAAAGTGATGAAGAAGAAAAATTTATAAAACAATTTTCCAAAGAAAATAATTTAATTTGTGAGTGCTTACAAATAAAAAAGTACTCTAAAGATAATTTTCACAACGAAGCCCGTAATAAAAGATATGAATTTTTTTATCAACTTGTTCAAAAATATCACGCCCATTACTTAATGACTGCTCATCATGGAGATGATTTAATCGAAACTATCTTAATGCGTCTTACCCGAGGATCTTCTCTAAATGGCTATGCGGGAATTAAACAAATGACCCCAATGGGGGATTTTAAAATTATAAGACCCCTACTTTATATGACTAAAGAGGAAATAACTAATTATCTCGATAAACAAAAATTACCTTACTATATTGATAGTTCCAATGCCTCATCTAAATACACACGTAATCGCTATCGCCAAAATATATTGCCTTTTTTAAAAAAGGAAAATAAAGATGTGCATTTAAAATATTTAGAGTTTAGTCAAGAAATAGAAGAGGCTAATGAATTTATTGATAAACAGGTTCAAGCTAAGATAAAGCAAGTATATAAAAATAATCAGTTAGATATAAATGAGTTAAATAATATTGATGATTTTCTTTTAAGAAAGATAATTGGCGAAATATTTCATATTCTATATGGCCAAAAATTACAGAAAATAAATCGCAAACATATTGCCGAATTATTCATGCTGATTAAAACTAATAAGGCCAGTATGGCTATCAATTTACCCGCTAATATTCAGGCTGTAAAAGAGTATAATATTATTAAATTTATAGATAATATTGATAGTGAAGAAAAAGAATATCGCTTCATTTTTAAAGATAAAATAATTTTACCTAATGGTAATCAAATAATTAAAGTGGATAAAAGTGCTAAAACCGATAATTATCATCTATATTTAAATAGTAAAGAAATAAAATTGCCTCTTCTTATTAGAACTAAAAAGCCGCAAGATAAAATGATTGTTAAAAACTTAAATGGTACTAAAAAGATTCAAGATATTTTTACTAATGAAAAAATAGCCAAATCCCAAAGAGAAGCTTATCCCATTGTCACAGATAGTGCCGATAACATTCTTTGGCTACCAGGATTAAAAAAATCTAAATTTGATAAGGCAAAAACTAAAAACTATGATATAATACTTAAGTATCTATTGAAAGAAGGGAAAAATAATGAATAAAAATAAGAATACAAATACTTTAAAAAATACATTTCCATACTTGATATTACTTTTAGTAGTAATAGGAACTTTAATATTTTTTAATTTTGCTGGTCATGAAGTACATGAATTAACCACTGGAGAATTTATGTCTTACATTGAAAAGGCCAAAGTAACAGAATTAACTATAACTCCTAAAAGTAGTGAGAGTGTTTATTACTTAGAAGGTAAATTGGAAGATTATGAAGAAAACGAATCTTTTAAAACAAAGATTATTCCAGAAGATATAACAACTATATCAGAATATGCTGCTTCTCATAATTTAGATTTATATGATACAAAAAAAGATCCTGGAAGTAGTTCTATTCTATATATAATTGTTAACTTCTTACCATTATTAATTTTAGTAGGAGTTACATTCTTCTTATTTAATCGTATGGCGGGAGGAAATTCAAAATCTATGGATTTCGGTCGTAGTCGTGCTCGACTTTCCCAAGATGGTGGAAAAGTTAGATTTTCTGATGTTGCGGGATTAAAAGAAGAAAAAGAAGAAGTTGAAGAATTAATTGACTTTTTAAAAAATCCTAAAAAATTTCAAAAATTAGGAGCAAGAATTCCCAAGGGTGTTTTATTAGTAGGTCCTCCGGGAACTGGTAAAACCTTACTTGCTAAAGCGGTAGCGGGCGAAGCTAATGTTCCATTTTATTATATAAGTGGTTCTGATTTCGTCGAATTATTTGTCGGTGTCGGAGCTAGCCGTGTTCGTGATATGTTTAAGCAAGCTAAACAAAGTGCCCCATGTTTAATTTTCATTGACGAAATTGATGCGGTTGGTCGTCAAAGAGGTACTGGTTTAGGAGGAGGTCATGATGAGCGTGAACAAACTCTTAACCAATTACTTACCGAGATGGACGGTTTTGGTGCCAATGAAGGTATCATTATCATTGCTGCGACCAATAGACCAGACGTTCTAGATCCTGCTTTACTTCGTCCCGGACGTTTTGACCGTCAAGTAACAGTTAGTTTACCAGACTCGAAAGAACGTGAACAAATCTTAGCTGTTCATGCCAAAAATAAAATTTTTGATCAAGATGTTAACTTAGAAAATCTATCCCAAAGAACACCAGGATTTAGTGGAGCTGATTTGGAAAACTTATTAAATGAAGCCGCTTTACTTGCCGTAAGACGTAACAAAGATAATATATCAATGGCCGAAATTGATGAAGCTACAGATCGTGTTTTATTAGGGCCAGCTAAAACATCTCGCAAAATAACCGAAAAAGAAAAACGTTTAGTTTCGATTCACGAAGCCGGACATGCTGTTATTGGATTAAAACTAGAAGATGCACAAGCTGTTCATAAAATTACGATTATTCCACGTGGTATGGCTGGCGGTTACACCATGATGCTTCCAAAGGAAGAAAAAATGGCTATTATGACCAAAAAAGAATTGACTTCCCAAATAGTTGGTTTATTAGGTGGTCGTGTTAGTGAAGAGCTATATTTTGGAGAAATTACTACTGGTGCTTCTGATGACTTTAAAAAAGCCACTAATATTGCCCGTGCCATGGTTACTGAATATGGTATGAGCGACTTAGGGCCAATGCAATTAGAACAAAGAAGTGAAAGTGTCTTCTTAGGACGTGATTATGGAAAAACTAAAAACTTCTCTGATCAAGTCGCTTTAGAAATTGACAAGGAAGTTCGTAAGATTATTGATGAATGTTATAAACAAGCTTCCGAAATCCTTAAGAAAAATAAAGATCTAGTAATGCTATTGACTGATGCCTTAATGAAATATGAAACAATAACTAAAGAACAAATTGAATACATTGTCGAAAATAAATCAATTGATTTTAAAGATATGCCCAATGCGAAAACCGAGGGTTTAACTTTAACGGAACTAAAAGAAATGGCTAAAGAAAAAGGCATTAGAGGTTATAGCAAAATGACTAAAGAAGAATTACAAAAAGAATTAGAAAATCTAGATGATTAATCTAATTCTTTTTTGTATATTAAACGTAAATATTTAAAATATTTAACATCTTTTTGGCATTTTAATTTGGTATATGTGCTAAACTTAATATGAAAGCCAGAGGTGTTCGTAATGAAGAAAGTTAAATATTTAGTTGCTGTAATTTTTGCTTTATTTATTATTGGACCTTTTACTGTTAAAGCTGAGGAATTAGTAACTTGCGATTTTAATGATCTAATTATTAGTGGAAGAATAAGAACAGATGCTGATAATTGTGAAAAAATCATAGTTAATAGTCCCAAAAATTTAAATTTGATTTCTAATTTGACATGGTTAAAAGAAATTGAATTTATCAATTTAAAGTTAGATAATATTTCTTTTATAAATGATCTTAATGATTTAAATACTCTTATTATAAGTGGATCCAATATTAACCTTAAAGGTTTAAATTCAAATATTGAATCATTAAAAGTTTATAATTCTTATGTTCAAAACTTAGAAGAATTAAAAAATTGTCGCTATCTTGAAAATATTATTTTATCTGATACAACTTATTTTCGAGATTTAAACTTTTTAAAATATACACCTAAATTAAAAACTTTATCTATTGATTTTCCTGCTTATACCAATATTGATCTTTCGCCCATATTTAATTTATATAGATTAGAAAAATTAAATTTATGGGGATTAGAACAAAATATAAGTAATAATTTATTAAATTTTTTAAAGAGAAATAATGTTGAAACTTCTTTTTCTTTAAATAGAAATTATGAAAATTTAATGAGTAATGTTAAAAGCATATATAATTCTTTAAATTTAAATGGCTTATCTAATGAAGAACAAATTCAAAGAATTGTTTTATATGTAATTGATAATATCACTTATGACCAAAACTTAACGGGTGAAGCTGGTCAAGAAGCTTTTAAAACGGAAATAATGATTGAAAATGCTTTAAATAAAAGTGGAGTATGTCGTCAATATACTTTACTCACAAATATTCTTTTAGAGATGGCAGGATTTAATGCTATTCAAATTCGCAGCAACGCAACAGAAAATCATATTTGGAATGCCGTATATTTAGATGGCACTTGGTATGCTATTGATCCTACATGGCTAGATACAGAAGAAGGCCGAAATGAAGTAGCAAATAACCTACGAAATAAGTACTACTTGGTTGATCCTAACGGCACTTACTTAGACAATCATCATCCGTTATCAAATATGCTAAATACTTTAAATCCTTTGTTTAAAATAACTTTTGATACAAACGGAGGAGAAATGTTAGCTCCAATTTATGTAGATTCCAATCATTATACTTTACCTGCTCCTACAAAGCAAAATAGTGAATTTGATGGCTGGTATAGTGATGACGCTCTTCTTAATAATTATGAAGTAACAAACTTAAGCAAAGATGTTACTTTATATGCTGGTTACAATGATAGCTTAAGAATTGAAACCGCTTCAGGAATGCCTAATCCTCCTACAGCAGTAATCGGTTATATTAGCATAGGCATCTTAACTTTAGGATTA
This sequence comes from uncultured Bacilli bacterium, assembly GCA_947628495.1. Classification (GTDB taxonomy): domain Bacteria; phylum Bacillota_I; class Bacilli_A; order RF39; family UBA660; genus HGM10766. The sequence continues at coordinate 5,313 of CANRAC010000020.1, read as the reverse complement.
GGATGGGGGTATTATTATTTAAAAAAATGTAACAGGTTCAAAAAAATATAATAATTTATACGGACGGAAATTATAAAAGTTTATTTACAAAATAAACTTTTTTCATTATAATAAAAGACAATATTTAAAGGAGGAATATTAATGACATTGAATAATCAAGATGAACTTATAGAAGTAAGAGATAAGAAAGTAAATAAAAGACGAGTTATTAATGCCCAGACAATTTTATGTAGTGCTGCTACAATAAGTGCTTTGGCTGCTGCCGGCCTTGGACATTACAATATGGTTAGTTCTATTAATACAGTTAATGATTTAGCGTTATTTGGTGGGGGACTATTAACTACAGTTTTCTTAACTGGTTTAATAACAAGCATAATTAAACATCATAAGACTACTAAAACTATTAAAAAACTTAATACCCAAATCAAAAATAATATTATGCAAACATATGATGAAAAAGAATTAGAACAATCAAAAGATTATAGTCGACCTCAAGATTATAAACCATATGCTAATTATCTTAAGTTATTAAATAATCGTAAAGAAATTTTAATAGAAATGCAAGCTAAATTAAAAGATGCCAAAGTTTTAACTAAAACGGAGAATAGAAATATAGAATCCGAAATAGCCATAATTGATAATACAACAGCACGTTATGAAAAATATCCATTAAAACTTATTATCAGAAATGTAATGCAAAATAGATAGAATAATTTTCTATTCTTTTTTTATTTCTTTTATGTTATTATTAGCTAGGAGAATAGACATGAAAAAGAAAGTAATTATTTTAGTTATCATAGCAGGAATTTTAATTATAAGTGATTTTTTACTTTATCAAGATCGTAATATTTTATCAAAAAAATCTAATCAAGATAACAAAAAAAGTGAAAAAGTTATAGATAAAACCATAGCGGGAATTGTTTATGAAGCAAGTGCTTCGTCTTTATTATTAAAAGCCAATGATGGATATTTTTATAACATTACTTTAAATGAAAATAATTCAACTGAACTAAAAATGGGATCTAATATTAAAATTACTTATCAAGGTGATTTAGACAAGAATCAAGAAAATCAAAATATAGAAATTAAAAATGTTGAAAATTTAAATATGACAAACTTACCAGAATCTTGGAATGATAAGGGCATTTTTAAAGATTATTATAAACAAGCTTATGAGAAATTACAAACTTTGACTTTGGAGGAAAAACTAGGACAACTACTTTTAGTTCGTGTTCCTGCAGAAAACCAAATTGAAGCAATTACGGAGTGTAATTTAGGGGGTTATATCTTATTTGGTAGAGATACTAAAGGCGAAACAAAAGAATCTTTAAATACGAAAATCAACACTTATCAACAGGCAGCGAAAATACCTCTTTTAATTGCAACAGACGAAGAAGGAGGAACTGTTGTGCGAATTAGTAATAATCCTAATTTAAGATCAACTAAGTTTTTATCTCCTCGACAAACATATGAAAATGGTGGTTATGATGGTATAGCTTTGCAAGCTAAGGAAATAAATACTCTTTTAGCAGAATTAGGTATTAATGTAAATCTAGCTCCTGTCGCCGATATTTCGACAGACGAAAGCGATTTTATATATCAAAGGTCTTTTGGTATAGATGCTAATTCCGCCGCTAAATATGTGAAAACTGTTATTCAAGCTAGCCAGCAAAGTAAAGTATCTAATGTTTTAAAACATTTTCCCGGCTATGGAAACAATAAAGATACGCATACTGGAGTAGCTATAGACTCCCGCAGTTTAGATAGTTTTCGAAATAGTGATCTTATTCCTTTTCAAGTTGGAGTGAAAGAGGGTGCAGAAGCGATAATGGTTTCTCATAATATAATTAATGCTATAGATAGTAATAATCCTGCTTCTTTATCCTTAAGTGTTCATAAACTAGCTAGTAACGAGGTAGATTTTAGAGGAGTCCTAATGACTGATGATTTAGATATGGGCGCGATTAAAGATATAGATAATAGCATAGTTAAAGCATTACTTGCTGATAATGATATGTTAATACTATCTGATTACAAAGCTGCAATTAATGCTTTAAAAACAGCTTTGAATGATGGAACATTAACAGAAGACTATCTCAACTATCATGTTTTTAAAGTTTTAGCTTGGAAATTTTTTAAAGGATTGGTATAATTTGAATTTACGATAATAAAATTTAGTGGTATATTATTACTAGAGAGGAGTGCTTGTTTGTGAGTAGAGCAGAATTAAAAGAAAATGCAAAAAATTCTTTAAAAGGCAAATGGGGTGAAGCCATATTAGTTTTAATAATATTTGGCGTTATCTCTATGGCTATTACGGGAATTGCTTTAATAGGCAATAATACAGCTTTAAATAGTCCAGATTCAATTTCCAGATTCTTAGAAGATTCAAATAGTTTCAATTTTGGTATTCCCCAAATCATTTCTTCTATTTTAAGTATATTAGCAACAGCCTTTTTAACTTTAGGATCTGTTAGTTACTTTTTAAAAGTATCTCGTAATGAAAATGTTACTTTTAAAGAATTATTTAGTAAAACTAGTTTATGGTTGCTTTATATTGGTGTAACGATTATGACATCCATCTTTATAGGATTATGGTCTTTATTACTAATTATTCCTGGAATTATTGCTAGTTATCGCTATGCTATGGTTAATTACATAATGGTTGATAATCCTGAGCTTGGTGTATTCGGTGCTATAAAACGCAGTAAAGAAATAATGGTTGGTCATAAAATGGATTTATTCATTTTACAATTAAGCTTTATTGGCTGGCTATTGTTATCAGCATTAACTTTAGGTATTCTAATGCTATATGTCACACCATATATGAACGTTACCTTTGCTAATTTTTACAATAGCATTAAAGATCAAAATACTGGTAATTAAAAATAGTCACTCTTTAAAAAGAGTGATATTTTTTTACTTGTCTTCTATTCATAATAAAGTTTTTTCATCATAATTTTTATTTGAGGGGATTAGTAGTGAGAAAATATATCACTTTAGATACTTATTTTCAAAAGTATTCATCTAAGCCAGTTAAAAAGCAAAAAAATTTAAGACATATTCTAATTATTATCTGTTTAACAATTATTTTTATTTCCGGATATATTTTAATTAAATGGAGTATTGATAATTGGCAGATTGACCAAATTAATCAAAATATCAAAAAAAATATTGTCTTAAAAGATACTAATGATAATGGAAAACTGGTAAATCCTCCGCAGAATAAAAAAAGTGACTACTACTATTATGCCGCCTTACCTTTTTATCAAGTTGATTTTTCTAATTTAATTTCCCAAAACCAAGATACTATAGGGTTTATCTATATGAATAATACTAATATTAATTTTCCTATAGTCCAAGCAAATGATAATGAATATTACTTAAATCATACTTTTGATAAAAGTCAAAATAAAGCTGGTTGGATATTTATGGACTATCGCAATAATCCTGAAAATCTTAATGATAATACGATCATTTATGGTCACTCCCGAGTTGATCGAACCATGTTTGGCTCCCTAAGAAATGTTTTAACATCTTACTGGCAGAATAATCCTGATAATTATGTTATTTTTCTTTCAACTTTAAAAGAAAATATGATATTTCAAATCTTCTCCATTTATACCATTAAAAGTGAAAGCTATTATATAATAACTGATTTTCAAAATAACGAAAAGAAAGCAAAATGGCTTAAAACCATGCAGAAAAGAAATATTGCTCCTATTAATACCGAGGTAAACATTAATGATAAAATTTTGACTTTATCAACCTGTCAAAATAATTTAGGTGGACGCTTAGTGATTCAAGCAAAATTAATTAAAATCCAAGATAGATAAATTTCAATATTAAAATAAATCCTTTCACATATAAATTAATATAAGTTAATATTAGAAAGGAATAAAATTAAAGATGAAAAAATTTTTAAAACTTGCGCTCTTTAGTATTTTTGCTATTTTTGTGACATTTACCTCAGCTCATGCTTTAACCACCTGGAAATATGCTGATTGGCAAGATGGTACTGATTATGGCACCAAAACAAAAGTATCAGAAAATATCACCAATCTTAAAGGGGAAACAACTGAAAAAGGTGGTATGAAACGAGGACCTTATAATAAAGCTAGCAAAGCCAAACTAAGTGAAGGAATTACCGAAGAAGTTCATGTGGGACTTGATTTAGATAACTATCAAAATTCAGAATTATTTGAGTTATCCATCGCTTTAAATCAAGAAGATGGAGGGACCTCTAAATATCTAACTGAAGCAGTTGTGATGACGCAAAAAAGTGGCGATAAATTTGTCATAACAGCCAATAATTGGAATAAAGATAAAAATACCATTGCTACTATAGATAAAAATGGAGTTTATACCTATAAATGGGAATTTAAAAAAGAAGATAACAAAATTAAAGTCCGCTTTACCGTACTAGATTATGGCGAAGAACTGGGGTCAACCGATTTTGTAGAATTAAATGTTGCCAATTCAGATAAAGCCACTGATGTACGTTATCTTTGGGCTTGTAATATTAAAGCTGCTTATGGGGTAGACATATATACTACTTTACCTGAAAAACCATCGGTAACTAATCCTGAAACCTCAGACATTAATGTAGTTTGGGTAGTTTTAGCCATTGCTATTGGCGTGGTAGGTTTAAGTTTTCTAAAAATGAAAAGGTATAATTAGTTAGAGCAAGAAATATCTTGCTTTTTTCAGTTTAATAAAAAACTTTTTAACATTAAAGATTTATTAAAAAAGGCGTGTCTGAATAACATAAAATCATTAAGAAGTGCAAAAATAGTAAAAGGAAACGTAAAATCGTTTTCTTGTTTTGTTTAGTATATAGTGATAGAATATATTATTGAAATTATTAGTGTTTTATGTGAGTTGTGATAGGAGGGAGGTAAATATGTTCAAATTAGTGTCAAAATTTCAACCGAGTGGCGATCAGCCAAAGGCTATAAAAGAATTAGTTACAGGGATTAATGAGGGTAAGAAACATCAGGTTTTACTAGGAGCAACAGGAACTGGAAAGACATTTACGATTGCTAATGTAATTGCAGAAGTTAATAAACCTACTCTTGTTTTAGCTCATAATAAAACTTTAGCTGGACAATTATATGCCGAACTTAAAGAAATTTTCCCTGATGATTTTGTGGAGTACTTTGTTTCCTACTATGATTATTATCAACCCGAAGCCTATGTGCCTTCTAGTGATACATATATTGAAAAAGATTCCTCAATAAATGATGAAATAGATGAACTACGTCATGCCGCTACTTCAGCTCTTATTAATAATCGTAACGTTATTGTCGTTTC
>CANRAC010000019.1 GCA_947628495.1 uncultured Bacilli bacterium | reverse complement strand
ATGGAAAAAGTAGATAATATTCTCTTTATGGTTACTAATGATCCGTTTGATTTAAAAAATTTAAAATCGATGTTAAGCATTTTTCAAAATTTAGGAAAAAATAATTACAAAGTTTTATTAAATAATGCAATTAACCCTTTTAAAAATTATTTCTCTTTATATGATATAAAAAATATTTTAAAGACTAATATTGATTATACTTTATCAGCTAAATTCTATTTTAGTGATATCGAAGATTATATTATGAACGGTAAAATTATATTATTAGAAAATAAAATCGATAAAAAAGTGCCTAAAGAATTTGCAACTTTTATAACAATGGCTAGTGATTTTATTTTAGATAATGAGGAGGAATATCATGAAAAATAGTTTATTAGAAGAATTTAATATTCCGAAAAAATCATTAAAAAAAGAAATATTAACAGATTATGATATATTTCCCGATAAAAAACTTTTAGATGTTTTAAGAGCGAAAATTATTGAAAATGTTATTGATTCTAATGTATCAGATAACATCAATAAAGAAGAATTTATCAATGCGCAGATTGAGTCAGTTATAGCTGGTTATGATTTAACAAATCTAGAAAGAAGTCATATTTACAATTTAATTGAAAATGAAATTGATGGTTATGGACCTTTAACGGAAGTTTTAGAAGATGATAATATAACCGAGATTATGGTTAATAGTCCTAAAGACATTTATATTGAAATTAATGGGCAAATTATTAAAGATGAAAGTATTTCTTTTATCAATAATGAACATATCATTCGCACGATTCAAAAAATGATTAGTCCTTTAGGTCGAACAATTGATGCCTCTAATCCCATGGTTGATTCGCGCTTAGAAAATGGGGCACGAATAAATGCTGTTATTCCCCCTTTGGCTGTTAAAGGACCGGTAATTACAATTAGAAAATTTCAGAATAGTACTAATTCCATTGAAGATTTAATTCGGGTTGGTTCTCTAACTCCTTGGATGGCTCGTTTTTTAGAAGCAGCTATTAAGGGTAAGTTAAATATTTTAATTAGTGGTGGGTCCGGAACAGGAAAGACATCTTTATTAAATACCTTAAGTACTTTTATAGATAATCACGAGCGCATAATAACAATTGAAGATGCTTCAGAGTTAAGATTAAATCAAAAACATGTTATATCTTTAGAAACAAAATCAAACAATTATGATAAAAATAAAGAAATTACTGTGCGAGACTTAGTTACTAATGCCTTAAGAATGCGTCCGGATCGAATTATAATTGGTGAAGTAAGAGGTAAAGAGGCATTCGATATGTTACAAGCAATGAATACGGGGCATGATGGATCAATTACCACAATGCATGCCAATAGTCCAGCCGATGCTTTAAATCGTTTAGAAACCATGGTTTTAATGTCGGGGCTTGAAATTCCTATCAAAGCAATTCGCGAGTATATTAAAAATGCTTTAGATATTTTAGTTCATATTGAAAGAATGAACGATGGAAAAAGAAAAATTACCCATATTTGTGAAGTAAAAAATATTATTGATAATCAAATTATTTTAAGTGATATTTTTACCTTTAAACAAAACGGTTTAACTACAGGCGGAGAAGTAGATGGAGAATTTGCATTTATTCCTCAGATTCCTGATGTATATCAAAAATTAAAAATGCGTGGAATTACTTTAATTGATGACATGTTTGAAGATTTAAATCCAACTAAATCGTATAACCCCGATTTACCTAAGAAAAAATAAAAACAGAAAGGAGTCATTAAAATGAATATAATTTGGAAAATAATAATTATTCCGGTAATTATTGTTCTCGTACTATTATGTGCTTATATTTATATTCGGGAAACTACTAAGTCTATAAGATTTGAAAAAAGAATTACCGATTTTGCTTTGTTATCGGCTAATGACTCTGAACTTTCTTTATTTGCTCGAATAAGTTTAGGATTAGAAAAAATTATTAAATTTATTAGTGATTTTTTAAAAAGACATAAAATATTTTTAAATAAAGCAGCTAAATATGAAAAATATATTTATTATAAAAAGAAGTTTGCAGCAATAGATTATGTTAGTATTAAGATTTTAAGTGCTTTATTTCTAACTTTCTTAAATGTTATAACTAGCTTTAATTCCTTTAGTTGGTTTAGAGCAATTACTTATTTAATCTCATTTATAATTGGTTATTATTTACCAGATATTTATTTGATATTTAAGCATCAAAAAAGAAAAAAACAAATTCAAAAAGAAATTGGTGATGTTGTTATTTATTTAAATGGGGCTTTAGCAGCTGGCTTTACCATTTATCAAAGTATTGATATGGTTAGTAAAGAATTTGTGGGTCCAATCGCTTTAGAATTTAAAAAAATTCATAATGATTTGAATTATGGAATTTCTTTAGAAGAATCTTTTAAACGTTTTTATGAAAGAATGCCAATTTTTGAAGTTAAATATATTTGGGTTACTCTAAGTACCTTGAATAAAGAGGGTGGCGATGAAGCGAAAATATTTAATATTATTGAAAAAGATTTTATTGATATGCATAATAAAGATAAAGAGTATAATACTTCTTTAGCTGGGGCCGCATTAATTTATAAAATATGTTTATTAATTCCTTTTTTGGCGATAGGAATAGAACTATTATTTAATAAAAAATATTTACAATTTTATACCTTACCAGTGGGTTTTCTTTTCTTGCTATCTCTTGTTTTAATTTACATCGTGTATATTTTAATTATTCGCAATTTAATGGGAGGTAGCAAAAAATGAATAAAGAAATTATTAAAAGGTTATATCTACCTGGAACAATAAAAAAATTAAAAAGAAAAGAAGATATGTTGGGATTAGATGCAAGCTATGATATTTATAGTTTTCTAAATAAAAGACTACTGGCCTGTATTATAATATTTTTAATATCTTTAGTAATATTGCCATATAGTTATATATGTGCTCCTATTATTACTATCCTTTATTATTATTTTGTAGAGTATGTTTGTTTTGATATTCCCATTCAAAAGCGAAGTAAAATAATTGATAAAGAATCTTTATACTTTTTTGAAACAGTTTTAATCGCTTTAGAAAATGGTACAAGTCTCAAAAAATCTTTAGAAAAAGCTTGTTTAGCAAATCCGGGAGAGCTAGCAAATGAATTTAATAAAGCCTTAACTGAAGTTAATCTTGGTAAAGATTTGAATAAAAGCCTTAAAGATATGCAAAAAAGAATTCCCAATAATACGGTGCAATATATTATTTTAAATATTATTAATACGAATAAATTTGGAAATAATATAACTGAAAGTGTAGCTAATCAATTAAAAAATATTAAAGATCAAGATTTTTTGGAGACACGAAAGCACCTTAATAAAATACCAATATATGTCAAATTAGTGTCATTTTTCTTTGTTTGTTTGACTTTAATTTTAATTGTTATGCTACCAGTACTAGCTAATATGCTAAAATGATAATGGAGGATTTAATTATGAAAACGATTATTAATTTATTAGTTACTTGTGGACTTATAGGTATAAGTATTTATGTTATGATGTATATTCCAACAGCAATTGATTTTAACAATGTGGTAGTACGATTGGAGGATAATGATACAATTTATCGTTTCTTAATATATTTACCTTTAATATTAAGTATGTTTAATGGTATTCTTACATTAGCTAATGTTTTTACTAAAAATACTACTATTTTAGTGATGAATATTATTATTTCTCTTGGTATAGCCGCCTATTTATTTGTTAATGTAATGGGCTCTGTAACAGCGATAGAGGCGATTGGTCAAAAATTAAATTACGTTGAATATGTTAATATTGGCTGTGGAGCTTTACTAATTGGTGAATTAATTTATAGCATAATAACTCGAAAAAAATTAATCACTGAAAAAAAATAGGTCTATTTATTGAAACATTTCTTTTAGGAGAAATGTTTTCTTTTTTGCCTGCATTTAAAGGAAACTTTTTGGTAGGAGAATTTGTCTGGGAATTTGTCGATGGAGATTTAGTCATTTCCATGGCTACTTTAAATAGAGTTCTCCCTTTTTCAATCATGGGTTTTGCTTGTTTATATAGAGGTATTGCTTGATTGACAACACCGAGAGTTTTAGAAATACCATTTAAAATTCGTGGTAGAGAAAAAGTATTTCTAGTTATTCCGCCAATTAAATTATTTCCAAACATAACTTTTCACCTATTAAATTATATGTATTTACCTAAAAAAGTTTAATTTGCCAATGTTCTATGATATAATTTAAATAGATAAGAATAAGAAAGGTGGAAGCAAAATGGAAAGCGAAAAACCGACACTTTTTATTTTATATCCCTTTATTGGGGCTTTCAACTTTTTAAAGTGGACTATTCTAGGAATTTATTCCACGGTTATTTATATGTTAAATACTATAAGTGGTATTATTAAATATTGTTTTAAAGGTATTATGTATCTTTTTATTACTTTACCATCTAGCTTTTTTAAAAATATACATTTAAATACAAATAAAGCTACTCATAAAAAAGTATCTCAAGATCAAATGATAGTAAAAAATAAATTAAAAGAAGAAACTATTAAACAAATGACTAATCTGGAAAATAAAAAAATGAATGATGCCATTTTAAAACCGGCTTCTTCGGCTAGTGAACTTATTAGTAAATCCAATGTCATGATTAATAAAAAAGATCGCAAACAAATAATGAAAGAACGTCGGGAAAAACATCGTCAAGAACAACAAGCACTAAAGGCTAAAGCTAAACTTAATCGCAAGGTAAATGCCAAATTACAAGCTGAAAAAGAAATATTAATTAGTGATTTGGCGAGTGGGGATGTTAAAAGAACTGATAAACCCGTAGCTTTTCGTTACAAGGCAATTGATCCTGCGGGGAAAATGGTAACAGGTACTTTTACGGGTAGTTCTAAATTAGATGTTAATGCCTATTTAGTTAATGAAGGTTATGATGTATACAGTATAAAAACTAGTAATATGATTAACTTTTTATATGGACAACCAAGCTTTGGCGGGGGTAAAATGTCTAATAAAGATTTAATCTTTTGGCTTACACAGTTATATACATATGTAAAATCGGGAATTCCTTTAACTGATTCGGTCAAAATATTATCTAATCAAATGGGAAAAAATAAAGGAAGAAAAAGAATTTTTGAAAAAATTATTTTTGAATTAACAATGGGTACTTCTTTTAGTGATGCTTTGGCTAAACAAGGAAATGTGTTTCCCTCTTTATTAATAAACATGTTAAAAGCCGCTGAGGCCACAGGAGAACTAGAAGAAACTTTAAATGATATGGCTAATTATTATCGTGAAATTGAAACAACAAGAAAACAAATGGTAAGTGCAATGACTTATCCTAGTATTATTACTGTTTTTTCCATTGGGGTTATTTCGTTTATTTTACTTTATGTTATTCCGCAATTTACAAAAGTATATGATCAAGCCGGAGTTACAATTAATGGCTTTACTAAAGCAATAATTGATGCTAGTAACTTTTTAAAAAATAATATATCTATTATTTTACTTATTGCTTTGGCTGTTTTTATGGTCTTATTTTTGGCTTATAAAAAAATTAAATTTTTCCGTAAGAATATCCAAATTCTTTTAATGCATATACCTATTGTGGGGAAAATTATAATTTATAATGAAATGACTATTTTTACTAAAACTTTCTCTTCTTTACTTAAGAACAATGTTTTTATAACCGAAAGTATTGAAATTTTAAGTAAGGTTACGAATAATGAAATTTATAAAGAAATCATGTATAATACTATTACGAATATCGCTCGTGGTGAAAAAATTTCCGAATCTTTTAAGGATCATTGGGCCATACCGGATGTGGCTTATTATATGATTGTTACGGGTGAATCAACAGGAGAACTTGCAGCAATGATGGAAAATGTTAGTGTCTATTATCAAGAACAACATCGTGGCATAGTCAATAATTTAAAAAGTTTTATCGAACCAATTATGATTACATCCTTGGCCGTTGTAGTTGGAGCCATAATATTAGCGGTAATTATTCCAATGTTTGATTTATATGGTAGTATTTCAATGTAAGGAGTTTGTATGATATACATATATTTATTTATTCTGGGTACAATATTTGGCTCTTTTTATACTGTTATTGGATTAAGAAGACCCGTTAATGAATCAATAATCAAACCAAGGTCGCATTGTGAAAATTGTCAGCATTTTTTAAAATGGTATGAGTTAATTCCTATATTTTCTTATATTATCCAAAAAGGTAAATGCCGCTATTGTGGGGAAAAAATTTCTGTAATTTATCCTTTAATTGAATTATTGACGGGAGGTTTATTTTCTTTAAGTTATTTTATATATGGCTTTACCTTTAATACCTTAATTTCGCTTTTTTTGGTATCTCTTTTAATTATCATTTATGTTAGTGATTTTAAATATTTTATTATTTTAGATGGACCTTTAGTGATATTGGGAATTTTAATTTTAGGAACAAAGTTTTTGCTTGGTGGTATAGAGAGTGTTCTGGCTTCTATTTTAGCGGGCTTGTTATTAATGGGCGTTATGTTTGCTATTAAATTTTTAGGTGATAGAATTTTTAAACGAGAATCATTAGGGGGAGGCGATATCAAACTTGCCGTTATTATGGGAATAACAGTCGGGTTTAAATTAGGGTTAATAGCTTTAATCTTCGCCTCATTTATTGCTTTGCCTTATGCTTGTTATATTCTTTTGACTGGTAAAGGCGAGGAAATGCCTTTAGGTCCTTTTTTAATTACTTCTTTATGGCTTGTCTTTATTTTTACAGAGCCCATAACCAAAATTATTAATTTATTTTTCTATATTTAATAAAAAAGATATTAAAGATTTAAAACTTCAATATCTTCTTTTTTATTATTAGGTACTTTACCAATTAAAGTCGCTTTTAAATCATCAGTTTCTTCTCCCACATAATCTTCATTTATATCAATTAATTTTAAAATTTCTTCAAAACTAGTATGTCCTGCTACAACTTTTCTTAAACCATCTTGTAAAAGAGTAGAGGTATCACTTTTATTATAAACTAGAAGTCGTAAATCTTTTTTGCTTACATTAGAAGTAATAGCATCCCGAATAGCTTGATTAATTTTCAAAACTTCATGGATAGCTATTCGCCCTTTGTAGCCGCCAATACATTCATCGCAACCCACTGGAACATAGAGCTCTTTAACATCAATGCCAATAGCTTGTTTAATAACATTTTTTTCATAATCGGTTGCTTTTTGTGGTTTTTTACAATGGTCACATAATCTTCTGGCTAATCTTTGCGATATAATTCCTTCTAAAGCGGCCCCTAATAAATATCTTTCGACTTCCATGTCTAAAAGTCTTTCAATAGTATTTAACGAGTTGTTAGTGTGGATTGTCGATAAAACTAAATGCCCTGTAATTGAAGCACGCACGGCAATACGAGCAGTTTCATCATCACGAATTTCTCCAATCATGATGATATTAGGGTCTTGTCTTAAAATACTTCTTAAAGCTGCCCCAAAAGTCATGCCGATTTCGGACATTACTTGAACTTGATTAATCCCTTCTATTTTCATTTCGACAGGATCTTCAACTGTAATAATATTAGTCTCCGGTTTATTTAATTGTTGTAACATCGCATAAACTGTCGTTGATTTACCACTACCAGTAGCTCCGGTTACTAAAATAATACCATTAGGAGTGGCAATCATGTTATTAACTAGTTCCAAATTTTCTTTCGTAAAATCAATTTTATCTAAGCCTTTAAGACTCATAGAATAATCTAAAATACGGATAACAATTTTTTCCCCTTCAGACACTGGTAATGAAGAAACACGTAAGTCTAGTTCGTATCCTTCTAGTTCATTTTTAATTGCTCCATCTTGAGGAAGACGAGATTCCGTAATATTCATTCCGGCTAAAATTTTAATACGTGTTACTAAGTTTTTTTGAACAGTAAGGGGCGCTTTAGAGTAATCAACTAATAAGCCATCAATACGCATTCTAATGCGCAGACCATCTTCAGCGGGGTCAAAATGAATATCGGAAGCATTTTTTTTGATAGCATCTACAATGATTTCATTGACGACATCAACGATTGGTAAATTTTCGTAGTCAAACTCTCTAATCATTTTGCACCCATCCTTTTATTCTGTTTTTATTATATAATAAATATAGCTTTTGAGCAATATCTAGTTCGAAAATCCTTGATAGTATAATTTTATTTTTTTAGCTAATAATATAACTGGTGAGAAAAATGAATGATCATATAGAATTTTTAAATTATATTTATCAAAATGCAGAAATGGGGATTGTCGGTATTGATGATATTATAACGAAAGTTAAAGATGAGAAATTTGAAAAACTTTTGCAAGAACAAAAAAGCGATTATGAAAATATTTGTAAGGAAGCTATTAATATTTTAAAAAAATATGGCAAAGAGCAAAAGGAATTAAATAAGATGGCTAAAATGAGTAGTTATATGATGGTAAAAATGAAGACAATGAGTGATTGCTCGACTTCCAATTTAGCTAAAATGATGATGGAAGGTTCCAATAAAGGTATTATTGAAATCACAGAAAAATTAAATGCTTATAATGAACCAGATGAAGAGATAACGGCACTTGCTAATAAGCTTTTAGAGACAGAACAAAATAATTTGGATGATTTAAAAACATTTTTATAACATTGGGTTGCCAATGTTTTATTTATTTACAAATAAATCTAAATCTTATATAATTTAGATAGAGTAGAAGGGTGAAAATATGAAAGTATTATGTATTGGACATATAACATTTGATGTAACATTGGAGATGACAAAGTATCCAGAAGAAAATACTCGTAATGAGATTATTAACGTTGTGGAAACAGGTGGAGGCTCATCCGCAAATTCTGCTTGTTTACTAGGTAAATGGGGAGCTGAACCCTATATTTGTGGAGTAATAGGGTATGATGCCAATATTGAAAAAATCAAAAAGGAATTTACCGATTTTAAAGTAAATATGGATTTTTTAGAAGTTGACTATGAAAATAAAACGTCTACTTCGTATATTATTTTAAATCCCGAAAAAAAGACACGTACTATTCTTTCTAAAAAAACAGAATTATCCCCAATTAAGAAAAATGATTATAATAAAATACCTATTGATATGATAATGTTAGATGGTTATGAATATCAAACTGCTTTAAAAACTCTAAAAACTTGTCCTACGGCTATAAGCATTTTGGATGCGGGAAAAGTAAATAAGGAAGTTTTAGATTTATGTAGTAAAGTAAATTTTCTAATTTGTTCAAAAGAATTTGCCGAAGAAGTAAGCGGCGTTAAAGTCGTGGCTGGGGATACTCAATCAATTGCTCAGTTGTACCAAAATTTGAAAAAACGTTTTATTAATCAAGAAATAATTGTTACTTTAGAAGAAAATGGGGCACTTTATGCCATTGATGGTCATATAAAATTAATACCAGCTTTAAAATTAGATGCTAAAGATACTACTGGAGCGGGGGATATATTCCATGGAGCTTTTGCATATCAATACTTTCAAACAAAAAACATTGAACAGGCTGTTAAATTTGCTAATATTACCGCCGGGTTATCCGTTCAAAATGTGGGAAGTAAAAATTCTTTTCCAGAATTGAGTGCAGTTCAAAATTATTATGAGCAAGTTTAACGACGATTTATTTACGAAAAATTATCCGAGTATCGATTTACATGGGGAGACACGTTATACTATGATTGCTCCTTTAAATATTTTTATTGATGATAATATTAAATTAAAAAATAAAAATGTTACGATTATTCACGGAAGAGGTAATGGAATTTTAAAACAAGCAACTCACGAATTTTTAAAAAAAGATAAGAGAGTTATTAATTTTTACGTAGGATTTTTTAATCCTGGCTGCACGATAGTCGAGCTAAAAGTCGAGCTAAAAGTTGACAAAACACCAAAAAAGTAGTATAATGCAAGTACATAAGAAATTCGGTAGACACAAAGTTGACAAATATTATAGATTGTGCTATAATATGAGTATATATAGGGGGTTATATTATGAAAGGTTATGTTTTAGATTATATTAATGAAAACGAATTTAACAAACTTGAAAGATCGTTAAAAAAATATAATATGTTAGCGTACAAGGAATTAATGTTTAAGTCCTATCCAGCTTTAAGAAATGGTGAATTTTTAGGTAAAAAGGTTTCTCAAAATAAAAAATTAGGTACGGAAACATATGAATTAAAATTAAAAAGCGATGACATGTTTAGTAAAGTACATGGAGAAGTTAAATTAGTTTATACGGTATATAAAAATGAAGCAATAGTTATGTTAAAAACTATTACACCAGAAGATATTCTTTTAGAAGGTCATAGATCTGAGTTAGGAACTTATAAAGGAATAATGATTTCTAAGGCTAATGCTTCCAAAGATATGTTTAAAATTGACTTATTAAATTTATTACAAGATAAGTAATAAATAATCTATAAAATAAGGTAATCATAAGGTAAGATGATTATCTTATTTTCATTTTTATGCATAAAATATATTGCGATTGCTTTAAGAATATGGTATTATTAGTTGGTAATGGACCTTTAGCTCAGTTGGTTAGAGCATCCGGCTCATAACCGGGCGGTCATAGGTTCGAGTCCTATAAGGTCCACCATATAAATGCAGGTATGGCGAAATTGGTAGACGCGCTAGACTTAGGATCTAGTGGAGCAATCCGTGGGGGTTCAAGTCCCTTTACCTGCACCAGATTGATACCAAACTCGGGCTTTTATGGTTCGAGTTTTAAAATGTACAAATTTATGATAAACTATTTATAGATTGAAATTGATATGTTTGTCAATTTAGAAAACATACTTGCTAATTGACTTTGTCAATATGTGTGTCATTAATTTAGTGTAAGTCGAAAGGAGTATTTATGGATAAAAATACAATAAGAGATGATTTGGCTTTCAGAAGTAAATGTGTAGCATATGGATTGGACTGGAATGAATTTAATATATATAAAGATATTATTATATTAAATTCTCCGAAAAAAGATATTTTTGTTTTATTAGATGATAATTATAATACAATTGGTATTCATAAAATTGAATATAATAATCAAATGCAAAATATTGAAAAATATGTAATAAAATATCGAGATTTATATAGCTATGTTGATTATAATAATGAGTTACTATATCCTTTTCAAAACTTTAGTTTAAAGCAAATAGTGGATTTAGCTAACAGAGTTAATTTTTATAAAAATCATATAATTGTCAATGGTAAATATGTACTTGATGATCATGATAATACTTATATATCTTTATTAGCATATATTAAATTTTTAGGAGTGCAAATTGAACAATATTTTTTAAATGCATTTCAGATGAAAATGTTGGGTTTCGAGTATCCAGAAGTTCATTCTTATTTGAAAAGCATAATGGTAAATATTGATGAGTGCATTAATATGTATATAGATAAAAAAACTAGACCATTTCCAATTGATATTATTAATCATCTTGGACAAGATAAAAATAATGTAGAAAAATGGAATATGGAATTACATAAAATTATTAAATTATTACTTAATGAAAAAGGGTTTAACTTAGTAGGTGGTTTTGAACAATATAGAAATATTGAAACTATTGAAAAAAGAGAAATGAATTTAGTTGATTTATCGTTAAATTTATTAAAAATACTTGAGGTTTCTAAGGATAAAATAGGGGAAAATAAGCTTGGTTTTAATATGGAAACAATTAATTTACAATCTTGGCTTGAACAAGATTTAGATGAATCAAAAAAATTAAAATTACTAATCCCATAATACATCATTAAATAAAATCGTATTTAAACTTAAAAAGTTGTTGTACGTCTTCCTTTAGGGCACCATAGAGATTGAAAGTCGCACCTTTGTGATTTAAAAATATAGGTTCATAACATTTGATGTTATGGGCTTTTTTCATTGTTTGAAAATAAAAACTGTATATCAAAATTTTCGAATAGAGTTTTTTAATAAATAAAAAAATAGAATATGGTATATTTAGTAATAGATCTAAATTTACCTTAAAAAATTTGTTATAATACGTAATGAAATAAATAGTATTTTAGAGGAGGATTGCGGATGAGTGAATTTAAAAATAAAAAAAGTCTTGTTATTTACTTTTCAAGAGCGGATGAGAATTATGCCGTAGGTTATGTTAATAAGGGGAATACCGAATATATTGCTGAATATGTAAAGGATATTGTTGGAGCTGATTTATTTAAAGTAGAGCCACTAATACCTTATAGTAAAGAATATAATAAGTGCATTCTTGAAGCCAAACAAAGAGTAGGTAATG
>CANRAC010000018.1 GCA_947628495.1 uncultured Bacilli bacterium | reverse complement strand
TCCATAATCTGTTTGTTTAGTTGCAAATGTTGTTTCATTTACATGGCCATGCTCTCCTGCTTCTACTCTTACCATTATCTTCTTACTTACTGTTGCATTTATTTTTAATACTGTGCTAGGATTGGATGTATAATATGCATATGATACTCCTATTACTGTTCCTATTACTAATATTAGGGCTACTATTCCTAATTTTAGTTTAGGATTATATATTCCTTTTTTCTGAGCTTTTTTTATTTCTTTTTCTATTTTCTTTTGATTCATGAGGGTATCTCTCCTATTTTTATCTTATCTATTTCAATTATACCCCCCCCCCTAGTGTTGATGTCAACGAAAAAAAGTCAAAAAAACTTGACTTTAAATAAAAGATTATATTACAATTTAGGTGGATACACAAAGCCTATTAAGGCAAGTGCTTTCCTGTTGTTGGAAAGCACCGTTTGACCCCCTGTGGCATTCGGTGCTTCTTTTTTTATGTGTATCAACCATTACCTTGTCAATTCTAGTTGTAATCTTGATGTTATTTTACTTATACTTTATAAGTAAAATTATTATTATAAAAAGAAACACAATAATTAATTGTTTGAAATTGCTTTCTCGCATAATTATCAGCCTCCTTAAATTTTATTTTCAGGAAAGCTCTTGCCTAGAGATCTTGTGCATCCAGAAGAAGATTAGCATATTTAAATTTTAATAGCAAAAGACAAAAAAAGAATTTTTGCATTTATATTTCTGCAAAAATTCCTTTTTTGTTTAAGCAATTTTTTAATTTTTGAATTAAATTTTCTGCAATTTTGGAATTTTTGCAAAATTAAAACATCGGGTTACGATGTTTAATGATTTTTATTTTATTATATCTGGCTGATATAGTTCTTTATATTTGGCATTTTTCATTAATTTTTTATGAGTACCATTAGCAATGATTTTTCCCTTATCCATCAAAAGAATTTCATCAGCATCAATAATTGTGGATAACCTGTGTGCAATTATAATTATTGTATGATCTTTAACTAAATCATCTATTGTCTTCTTAATATATTCTTGACTTTTATTATCCAAAGATGATGTTGCTTCATCAAATAAAATAATCTTTGCATCTTTTAATAAGGCTCTAGCAATAGAGATTCTTTGTTTTTGACCACCACTTAAATTTACGCCATTTTCCCCAATTATACTATCATATCCATTTGGTAAATCCATTATGTAATTATCAATATAGACTTTTTTACAAGCATTTCTGACTTCTTTTAACGTTACATCTTCTTTTACCATTCTAAAATTATCCATAATACTCATATTAAATAAGAAAGTATCTTGTCTTATAATACTTATGTTTTCTCTTAATGATTCTTCCGTTATTTCTTCTATTGGAACACCATCAATAGTTATACTACCTTCTGTAGTTGTAAAATATCTTAAAAGTAGATTAAACAGCGAAGTCTTACCACTGCCACTACTACCAACTATTGCTGTTTTAATATAAGGTTTAATAGCAAATGATACATTATGCAAGGTAGCTTTTTCGTCATTATCATAAGTAAAATCAACATTTTTAAATTCGATTTGACCTTTTACGTTATTTAAAGTTCGATCGCCAAATTTTTCAGCTTTATATAACTTATCATTTAATATTTCATCTACGCGTTCTAAAGCCACCGCCAATTTTTGATAGTCGCCTATAAATTCGGTATAACTTTGTACAGCCCAATTAACCCGTGATAAATAATTGTAAATTATAACTATCACACTAATTGTTATAGCACCTCGATAAAATAAGAATGCCCCTGTAAATAAAGTAATGAATTCAAATATAGCATATACTAACCACTCAAAAGTATAGTGGGTAACAGAAAGCATACCAGCATCATAAGATGATTTAAAGACATTTGTAAATTTCCCACTAGTTAAATTAATTACTCGATTTTTAATTCCTAAGGCTTTTACTTCTCTTATCCCCGTTAAAACTTGGGTAGTATCTTTCATTAGATCATCATTTTCGGTTTTAACTTTTTTATTAGCCTCTTTCATTTTTGGTGAAAAATATTTAGAAATAAAGAAACTAACAACACCAAAGACTATTATTTCTATTCCTAAAATAACACTTATTTTTATAAAGACAAATACCACAATTATCGCAGAGATAAAACGACTGATTAAATCAATAAAATTGGAAAATAAACTAATAATTCGATCGGTATCTCCATGAATACGATTATTTAATTCACCAACACTATGTTCCTCAAAAGCTACAGCAGGATAATTAATAACTTTTTTGTATATATCGACTTGAATATTTTTTAGCATTGACATTTCCAATTTATATTGTAAATAACTAATTAAAGCTTCCAATCCTATATCAAGTAAAAATAACACTAATTGCAAAAGTATAAATAAAATAGCTTCAAAAAACTTACCAGCTACTAAATTTTCTAATATTAATCCCCATAAAGCCGCAAATAGTAAAGTTTCTATATTGGCAATTAACATTACAAATCCTAATAATGCTAACTTTCCTTTATCTTTAGAATAATATTTTTTCAAAGATTTCAATGATTTTAAAGCTTTCATATCTACTACTCCTCAGAATTTTTTTCGGGAATTCTTATTATTATTTCGCCATTTTTAGAATATAAATATTTTTCGCGGGCATATCTGGCAACATAATCGGGATCTTGTAACTTAGTTACTTCGGATTTTAAGGCAGTCTCTTTTTCTAAAAGCTCATCATATTTTTCTTTTAATTGACGTGCTTCTTTTTTATTTTCTAATATAGTTGTCCAATTGTTAAAAAAACTTACCCCTAATCCAGCAATTAAGCCAATTAAAAGAAAAGTCATAATTGTTAAACGACGTTTAGCTTTTCGAGAAACTTTCTTCATATTTATTACCCACTTTATATTTGAATAAATTATAACACCTTTTTAGAATGTTTTATATAGCTTTTCAAATATTTGACACTTTTTTTAACATATTTTTTCATGATACTCTTCTTCCGTATTAACTAACCAAATATTAGTTTTATCTTTAACATTATTGATTATATTATCAACAGCTTCTATAGATGTAAGCATTGAATGATCCATATTATTATATCGGTGTTGACCATTACGCCCTACACAATATAGATTTTCAAAAGTGTCTAAATAATTTTTAAGTTCATCTATTTGCGCATATGTATCAAAATAAGCAGGATAAGCTTTTTTAATTTTTTCGATATGATAATCTATTAAGTCATTTTTATTAATAATTCCCATAGCTATTAATTCCTCAATAGCATAATGACAAATATCTTTATCCTGCCTATTCCAAAAATCATCATTTTCATTACAAAAATATTCTAATCCTAACCAGACAGTTTCTTGCGGATTTTTTGTCATATAAGGTGACCAATTATTAAATATTTGAATTCTTCCTAATTTAACATTCTTATCTTGAACATATATCCAACAGTCTGGAACTAAATTATTAAATGTTTTTATCTTTGTTTCATTTTTTAAATTTAATTTTTTGACTAATAAACCTACAGTTATAAAATCTCTATAAGGTAATCCTTTAGCAATGTTTTGCATATTTTTAGGAACATCTTTGCCCATCCCCGCTACTAAATCTTTTAAAGGCATAGAAGAAATAAAAATATCACCTTTTATTTCTTCTCCTGCACACTTAACTGCAATAATTTTATTTTCTTGCCATTTAATTTCAGTAACTTTTTTATTTTTCTTTATTTGGCCACCTAGTTTTTGATACTCTTTTAAAACTTCTTCCCATAATTGACCAGGTCCATATTTTGGATACCAAAATTCTTCTATTAATGATGTTTCTTTTTTATCCTCTTTTATATGCAATAATTTTTGAAAGGCATCTTTTAAAACTTCCAAAATGGAAACTCCTTTAACTCTTTGAGCACCCCAAGCTGCCGAAATTTGCGATGGATGTCTTCCCCATAATTTTTGCGTATATCCTTCAAAAAAGGTTCTATATAATCGAGATCCAAAACGATTAATATAAAAATTTTCTAATGATGTTTCTTCTTTTTTAAAAACCATACTTTTTAAATAACTAATTCCACTTAAAAAAGTATTTTTTAAACCTAAATTTTTAAAAGTTTTTAAAGATAAAGTAATTGGATAATCAAAAAATTTATTCAAATAATATATTCTAGATATTCTATTTCTTTTTAACATTACCCGATCTTCTTTTTCGGGATTTGGTCCCTTTTTAGGTAAGATTTTCTCTCTTTTTAATACTTTATCATCATAAGAGGGTTTAGCTTGTAATGGTAATATTTCTTGCCATAGTTTTTGAATATCCTTATTTTTTGAAAAGAAACGATGACCACCTATATCCATTCTATTTCCTTTATATTTTACAGTTTTCGATAATCCACCCACCTCTTTACTTTCTTCTAAAATCAAAACATCATAATCTTTTCTTGCTTTTAATAATTGATATCCAGCTGTTAAACCAGCTGGGCCTGCTCCTATTATTACTACTTTTTTCTTCATATTACCTCTTTAAATTTTTATTATCCTATATCCATTTTACTAAATTTTTGACTTACCGTCTATTTTGATACCATTTTCTTTAGATATTTCTCCATTTTTATAACATATTTTTTGAACCACATCGCAAATAAATATCCCAATAAAACCATAATTAAAAAGTAAATATGAAAAACGCCTCGATTAATTTTATAAAGTATTAAGATATAAAATAAAACTATATTTAAAATATATAAAAAGGTAATTACATATTGAAAAAATATTTTTTTATTAGCTATTAATTTTTTATTAAAATAATTAGTTAGAAAGAAAAATATTCCAAAAAGAAAGGAAAATAAAAAAGAAAGAAGTTGTATTTTATAATCCATTATTTAAACAACTTAGCTAAAAAGCTATCTTCCTTTGATTTTTTATTATCATCCATATATGTAAAACTATCTATTTTTCCTTTAATTGAAACATTACCATCATGGGTATCTAATTTGACAATTTCTAAGTCACTACCCTTTAACAAAATCATTCCCATAACACTTTCCATTAAGAATTCTTCATTATCAAAAGAATTAATTTTTTTTATGCCGGTAAGCATAATTTGTTTGCGTTCGCTGATTTGTAATTGATGGGACACTGTTGAAATACTTTCTATAACTTTATCCATATATTTTCCTCCTAGAAAAATATATGCTACCTTTTTTTAGTTAGAACTTATAATGTTAAATTTCCTTTTTTGGTTCTAATATACTCTTCTAAATCATCTATATAAGGCATACCCGCTTGGGCAGACTGGACAGTAACCTTCATAGCTGCGGCATATAAAGCTTTTTCCAAAGCTTCTTGTAAAGGCATATCGGAAGCTAAAAAGGCACATAAATTCCCATTTAAGGTATCTCCTGCTCCTGTGGTATCCACTACTTTTGTCTCTATCGCTGGAATCCTTATTATTTCTTGACCATTGTAATACATAAGTCCCTCTGATCCTAAAGTAACAATTAATTTATTAGGATATTTTAAAACACAAGATTCCACATCAGGAGTACCAAAAATAGTTTGACACTCACTTTTATTACAAGTTATTAAATTGATTTTATCAATTAATTCGAGATTTTTAGGATCACTTATGGCTAACTTTTCGGGACGGCAAGGAGTCAACACTAGAAATTTTTGATTAGCATAACAAAATTGGATTAAGGCTTCGGTTACTTCTTTAGGTACTTTTAGTTGGCTTACAATAATTTTGGAATTAAGCAGAACATCTTGATATTTATTTATCATATCCGGAGTAAAACTATTTATAGCTCCTACATAACGTTTAATATCATAATCTTTAGTTTGCTCGTTAACATAAATATTAGAATAATCATTACTTAAATTATCTATCATTTCCACATTGGAGGTATCAACACCATAAGTTATTAAATTTTCTAAAATATTTTTCCCAATGGTATCTTTGCCAATGTGTGTAATAATGGTTGTTTTAGCCCCGGCCTTGGCAGCAGCAACGGCTTGATTTGAACCTTTACCTCCTGGCGAAATAATATCTGGTATTTCCTTATAACTACCATCGTTATTTTGAAAAAAAGTTTGATCTAAAGCACATCCGCCGAAAACACAAATATCGTATTTCATCTTTATCACCTTTCATGTAAAAAAAACAGAAGTTTTTAATTATTCTTCTGTTTCTGGTTTATTATATTCTTCTAGAATTGCATCTTCGAATAGTTTGCGTACATCATGATTGATTGGATGAGCTATATCCTTATATTCACCAGTAGCAGTTTTTCTACTAGGCATAGCTATAAATAGATGATCATCTTTTTCTATAATTCTTATATCATGAATAGCAAAAGAATTATCTATTACAACTGTGGCAATACCTTTCATTCGTGAATTTTCTTTCTCAGTCTTATGTACTCTTACTGATGTAATTTGCATAACAACTCTCCTTCTAAAGTATCTTTCAACTTAATATTAGTGTAAAGCATATTTGCAACAAAATCAATAGAAATTGTTAAATTTTAACAATTATAAATATTCAATTTTTATTTCCTTAGTAGCAATATCCGCATAAGAAAAACTTTTATTTTCGCCATCAGTTAAAATGGTAAATATATTCGGATATATTCCGGAGATTATACCTACATAATGATTTGTTTTATTTCGCATTCCATAAACAGTTACCGCGACAGCTTGATTTAAATTATTTTTAATCTCCGCTTTTATGTTATCTAGATTCAAAAAATCCCCCTATCTAGGATAACCCACGTACATTAAGCCATTACATTTTAAACCACCCATGCCATCTTTGCCATATTTAGTTTTTGATAATAATTCGACTAAATCTATTTCTTTATTTCTTTCTGTTAAAGCTAAGGATACGGCGATGATAGCTGGGTCTAAAGCATGAATATTCACTCTTTTAGGACTAGAGGCAAAATTAGCTCCAGCTTTAATTAATTCTTCATAATTACTTTGACATGCTCCGGCGATAATCACTAACTTTTCATGACTTTTTTCATATTTGCGGGCTACATTGATGGCATTCACAAAATTGGCACTATTTTTATAATTATTAATATCGTGGATATCTCCTTTTTTTCTATAATATGCATCATGCCCACTTATTATGACTATATCTGGATTGATACTTGTTAATAAGGCTGGTAACTCTTTGGCGATATCTTTTTCGGGAATACTTTTTCCCACTGCTAAAACACCAGCTTCTTTATAAAACTTCAAACAACGTTCTAAATACTCTGGATCGCCATCAACGTGCACAATCTTTGGGGGCAGGTAAAAAAAATCATTGCGATCCATTAAAAATTCATCTTTAAATTTTTCGACAAAATCATCATTTTCTTTAGGTTTATTAACTTTTATTAAATCATCATCTTTACTATCGGCATAAAGACGAACATCTACCCCCTTTAAATAACAAATATTATTTTGAACATTCAATACTAAAAATACAGTATCATTATCATAAGATTTTCGTGTTACATAATCACCCTTTTTTATTTCCATAACTCTCACCATAATATTATATGGTAATTTAATTTCTAATGATAATTTCTATTTTTATATAATTACTATATCTCATCAATACTTTCTCCTATTAATTCTTTTAATGATTTCGTAAATCGATCATATTCTTTAGACCATGATATATATTTTTTATCTTGGCGATGGTCTTTTAAATCGTAATTTTCATGCAAATATTTTGCAAAATATCGCGTGTATTTGGTGGCTCCCCAAACATTTAGGTGTTCATAATCATATAAGTCATGAGAAAAATCTATTTCTAACTCATCAATAGTATTAAAATTAATTATTTTTAAATTATTTTCTTCAATCATTCTCATCGCTGCATTAATATAGCCCATAAAAGTCTGATCATAAGTTTTAATTGGCACAGTAAATAATACTTCTAAATTTTGTTCTTTTATATAATCAATTGTTTCCTGTAAAGCAGCTTCTTGAATTTGATTTAAGGAAGATACTTCATAATCCCATGGCAATTTTTCTTGAGAATCAATTTTCGTATTATACTTTTCTAGTAAATATCCTTTATATAAATTATTATTTTTTAAATTATTTAAAGCTGTTTTCCACGAACTATGATACATTAAAAAATTAAAATAATAGTTTATATAATCTTTCTTATTAATATTTGAAGATTCTAATAATTTTTTAGTAATTGCTAACTTATTAAAAGAGAAAGGCATTTCATCAATAACTTTGTGAATTCCGCCAACCTTATTATTTTCAAAATAATAAAGATGACCTAAATCAATTACATAAACCTTCGGCTTTTGCCTTTTCTGCGCTTCCTTAAGCATATATTTTAATATTTGGATTGGCTGAGTATCACTAGACATTAAACCAGTTGTAAATCCATATTCATGGTAAGCCAAAACTGAATTAAAATGCTGATATGCATTACTAGCACCAATATAAACAACATCAAAACTATTTTTCGGTTCTTTATAAAAATTGTGAATAGCATTCGGTTTTATACTTAATACATTATTTATCAGTTGAAATATTATTAAAAAAATTATAATAAAAATAATAGCATTTCTTACCTTCTTCATTTAAATTTAACCTTTCTAAAATTGTTGATATATAAATATTGTTTCATCATAACCTGGTCCATACATCCCAAATATTAATACTGCAAAGATTAATAAATATAATATAGTCCATCTAATTACCACATTTTGTTTGAGTAAAGATTCGGTTACATCCCCTTTTAACTGACGATATTCTACAATAAATAAAACTATTACACTAATTATTAACACTACAAAATTAGCTTTGTTTAGACCTAAAGAAAATATATTTGTTAAAAATCCTTTTTTAAAAATAAAGATATTTTTAATTATTGATAAAGCATTGGGAATCGAGGCTGCTCTAAAGAAAATCATGGAAAAGGAAAACAATAAATATGTTCTAATACATTGATATATTCGATACCCTAAGGAATTATAATTAATTTTCAATTTTTTACATACTTTTTTAGTAATAGGTGAAAGCAAGTCTTCTAAAAACATATAAATAAATTGTAATATACCTGACCCAATTATAAATTTAGACTCAATTCCATGCCACGCACCAATTAAAATCCACATAATTAAAAGGGAAATATACAACGTTACTTTTTTACTTACTTTTTTGTTCACTATTTTTTTAGTTTTGGCACCTATTTTTTGTATAAAGTTTGATTTCATTAACGGATAAAAAATATAATCTTTTAACCACGCTCCTAAAGTAATATGCCAATTACGCCATAATTCTGTAATAGTTTTAGAAAAAAATGGACTCCGAAAATTTTCTGGTAAGTCTATACCCATTATTTTTGATATACCCATAATAATATCTATAGAACCAGAAAAATTCGTGTACAATTGCAACGTAAAAAACAAACAAGTAATTATCAGATATAATCCTGTATAGGTTAAATAGTTTTGATATATATTATTAACAAAAATTGCTAATCTTTGGGATATAACTAATATTTTGAATAAGCCCCATACTATCCTAATTAAACCTCGACATAAATTATCGTAATTAAATTTATGCTTAGCATATATTTTATTTTCCAAATCAGGATACCTTATAAAAGGGCCACTCGTTAAAATTGGGAAATAGAACATAAAAAGAGCGCATTTTAAAGGATTTTTTTGTGGTTTACAAAGCCCACGATAAACATCCACAATATAGCTAATCATAATTAATGAATAATAAGATATTCCTATAGGTGACATTAAAAAATTTTGGAATAAATTCAAATATTTTAATAACATTAATTGCCCTAAGATAAAAAGTATACCTTCTATTAAAAACCATTTAGCTTGTTTTTGATGGGCATATTCATCAATAAAAATTGCACTGAAATAAGCGGCACCAAATGCAACTAAAATATGTACTAAAGTCCCTATATTAAAATTTTTATAAAATAAAAAGAATAAACTGGAACCCAATAAAGCTATCCATTGCCATTTTTTGGGAATTATAAAATATATTAATAAGCTAACTATACAAAAAATTATAAAGGTAAACGATGTTAAAATCATGATTTATACCCCCCCCCCCGTTCTAAAATTTCTATTAATCCTAAATCCCACATCAAAAAAGCAACTTTTCTATTGTCAAATAGGATTGCCTCACGGGGTTCACGTACTAAGAATGCGCCATCGGCTACCAATTCCGCTATTTTTTGATCAATGTCTTTCACCACAAAACATGTATGATATAAAAAATGTCTTTTCCTAACTAAATTTTGCACGACTTTTCCCGAAATTAACTCTATTTTTAAGTTATCATTAGTAGTTAACATACACAAATTAGCTTCTTGGTTTGAATCATAAACAATTCCACTAACTTCTTTTATATTTATTTGCTTTTTTAATTTTAAAATTAAACTTTCAATATCATCGGTAGCTATACCAAAATGATGAAACTTCATAACACTCACCTAACTTATTCTCTGCGAAATAATCTCTACCATTTCCCCAACATTTTTCATAGTCGTAACTTCGCCCATATTAAATTTAATCCCAAATTCATTTTCTACTGCTACAATTAAATTAATATGTTCTAAAGAATCCCAATCTTCAATATCAGCACTAGTTGTATTTGCATTTACTTCAATATTTTCATCATCAAAAACTTCTCTAAATATTTCATTTAACTTTTTATAGATTTCGGCTTTGTTCATTAATGTCTCACCTCAATAACTTCATTTTTATTTTGATAATTATCCACATTTAAACTATAAAATTTATTGCCCTTTTCATCTTCACTTTCTAACTTAAATCCTAGCTTTTCATAAAAATTTTTCACCATTTTATTTTTTAAAGTAGGATAATAATAGCCATATATTTTTTTGATTTTTTCTTCCCGAGCTTTCGCTACTAATTCATCCATCATCGCTAACTCCATATCGCGTTTTAATACTCGACAACTCATTATCCATAAATCAATATGTAATTCGCACCCCTTAATGCGTCCAATAACAACAGAAATTAGCCCATTATCGCCATAAATATCTTCTAACTTTCCATATAATTTAATATAATCTTCCCTATTGGCAACTTTTTGAATATCGGCCAAACTATAGCGTTTGGTAGTTAAATTAAATTGATTACTTTTATTAGTTAGCACGGCTATTCTCTCCAAATATATAGGTTGAAAAGAATTAATTTCGGCTTTCATTTTTAATGATTTTAAATAATCTTCATAATTATCAAAATTGGTCATCATTTGGCTTCTTTGCAAATTATCTTGATAAAGTTTCGTTTTCTTTAAATCTTCTTTAGCCAAGTTCGTTATTTCAAAATACCCATTATGATCAATTATCCGAATATAATTTTCCGGCTCGTCAATTTCAGGAATACCTATATTAGTAAAAGCATTTTCCACAATCTGCCGCTCGGCCGGATTATCATCAACAAACACAAAACTATCAATTCCCAAATTTAGTTCTTTGGCTATCGCCTTTATATTAACATTTTTCGGATCCCAATTTGCTTTGACCACCACAAAATCTTCTAGTTTTAAAATATTATTGGGATGATTTAAACCGGCTACAGCATTCTCATAATCATTTTTCGAATTTATATTTAAAATAACTCCTAATTTTTGCTGTTCTTTAATATAAGTTTGAAACTCACTATATACTTGTCCATTGGGTACTTCGGGACCGATAACTAAATTATCCACACCATCATCTCCAACAACGCCACCCCATAAAGTATTATCTAAATCTAAAACTAAAGCTTTTTTATTTTTCCCATAAATAGATTTAATAATGTTGGCAATATTAAAAGCCAAATACGGAATAGCCGGGACTTCTAAAGCATATTTATACATATACCAATAAAATTGATTTGCCCATTTATCCAAGCCATAACAAGCCGCCAAATAATTTATATCATTAATAAAGAAATTATCATGACTATTAGCATACTCATAAAATTTTAAATTCAAACGATTTAAAAAATTAATTCTGCCATGAATATCTGAAACATCTTTATTCCCTAACAATCGATAAAAAGGATATTCAAAATTATTTTGAATTATAATTGCTCCAAATTTCCAAGATAATTTGGTCCACATATTAGTGTATTTTTGATATTCCCTTTCTAACGTTTGCTGTATTGTATTTTCTTCATCTAAAATAGAGGGATAAGTCATAATATTTCGATTAGTAGTATGAATATAAATTATATCTGGTTTAAATTTATCTAATTCCGGATTACCAAACATAGCATCTTCATAATATTTATTGTATTCAGATTCATAAAAAATGGGAGCAATTCCATAATTCAGTAAAAATATCTCTAACATGTTTTTAATTTCCCCAGTTGTCGATCCTCCGAGAATCGCAATTTTTTTAGAAGTTAAATCGGACTTTGTTAATAACTTTTTCTTTATTTGCTTTTTATGTTTAATTAGATATTCGACATCAAATGGATATTGCAATTCTTTCAAAGCCCTCACTCCTCGTAATTTAATTATATAATAACTAAAAAGTATATGCAATTAAGGTATGTTATAATTGAGATGTGTAGGTTTGTCAAACAAAAGTGACAGAGTCACGACAAACCAACGATAGATTATTTTAACTTGTTAAAATAATCACG
>CANRAC010000017.1 GCA_947628495.1 uncultured Bacilli bacterium | reverse complement strand
TGGAGCAACTGAGGAGGATCGAACTCCCATCTCAACCTTGGCAAGGTCGTATACTAGCCATTGTACTACAGCTGCATAAATAACTTTTTAAAACAACAAACATATTTTAACATTAAATTAATTGATATGCAATAGGTTATATTTAAAAAGTTATCTTTAATAAAGTATATGTTTAATCTTTAGATTTTTGCATTATAATTACAGAATAATTGGAAAAGTCTAAAGATTTAATCATTGTTTTAAATTCTTGAAAATTTAAGTTTTCCATATCTTCAACAGTATCAGGATAAGGATAATTAAGTTCCACAACATTTTCGATAAGTGGAGTGATTACCGACATAATTCTTTCCGGACGAATAGCTACTTTAGTAATTGCTTCTTTTTTAAATAAATTAAAATCTTCTTCGGAAATATCATCTATTTTCATCATTTCTTCTTGAATTCTTTTAACTAAAACGTTTACATCATTAGTATAATTCCCTATTTCTATAAGGTTATAATTATTAATTAATTCGGTAGAATAATTTATACCTGTATCGATGATTTTTTTACTGACAAGCTCTTTATATAAATTTGATGTAATAGAATAAATGCATTTAAAAAAGATGTGGAGATAAAAATCTAACTTTTGCATTTCTCTAGGAGTCCAATTTTTAAAATCAATTTTATAAATAACACTAACATAATCTTGAATAGCTTTTGATTTAAAAGTCACTTTCTTCTTTTTTACGGAAGTTGGTTCTTTTAAATCTATCAATTCTACTTGATGCTGAGGCTTATTGATTTCTTTGTAGATGTTGTTAATTAAACTTAATATTTTTTCTTTATCAAAATTTCCGCCAATAAATAGAAATTGATTTTGCGGTTGGTAAAAGGCTTCGTAAGTCGCCTTTAATTCTTTTAAGGTGACATTTTTAATCTCTTTTCGAAAGCCACCAACATTTTTAAACTTAATATTATGGAAAATGGCTTCATTAACTTTATGATTAAATTTATGAAATATATTATCTTCATGCATTTTTAATTCTTGATAAATGGGAGCTTTAACTTTTTCGAGTCTTTCCTTACTAAAAATAGGATTATTAATACCTTTAAGTAATACTTCTAAACCATATTCTAAATTAGTTGAAGTTAAAAAATAAAAACTTGTTTTAGAAAGGTATGTGGTGGCATTTGTGTACATGTGTTTTTTCCCTAATAGCTTAATAAACTCTCCTTGATTACTAGCTTCGCATACATAATGTTCTAATAAGTGCGCCATGCCATTTTTTAAATGATATTCTTTATTATCCATTTTAAAATCTTGATGAATACCACCAAACTTCGTCACGAAATTGACATAAGTGGAATGTTTTCTTTTATCTTCATATAAATATATTTTTAAACCGTTATCTAATGTTTTGACTTCTATATTATTCATGGCTTTTCTCCTTTACATAAAGACAAGTATCTAATTGCATTCTTTCCACTATGGCTTTAATATCACTAGCTTGGCAATTTTTAATCAATTTAAGTCTTTCTTTTTCTTTTAAAATAGTTTCAAAATATTCATCCATAATTTCATCTAAAATGTAACCTTTATAATCTTTACTTTCATTTCTGGCTATTACATAATCATCAATTATGTCTTTTAACAAAGGAGCCACAATTTCTTCTTTTTTTAAATCTTCTAAGCATTCAAATATTTTATCTTTAGCTAAATCCAACTTATCTCTATCTGTGTAGGCAATTATTTCAAATAGCCCATAGCGGGAGCTATTAATAGTATCAACGGTGTACACTAAGCCTTCTTCTGAACGAAGTTTATTAAAAAGTAAATTTGAAACTTCCGAGGATAAAAGGCGACGGAGCATGGAAATAGCTACCTTGTCTTTAGAGCAAATATCCTTAAATTTAAAGACTAAACTGACAGCTGATTCTTGAAAATCTTTTTCTTCTTCGATAAATTGGGGAGTAGAGCGAAATGGTTTTAAAAAACAATCGTAATGTTTTTTACTGATAGCTAAAGGCTTTCCTTTAGTAAAATATTTAGAGATAATAGGTAATAGCTGACTTTTATTAACATTACCAATAACAAAAATGTAAGGTGCCTTGGTGCCAATAATTTTTTGATAATATTTATATAGATTTTGGGGTGTAACTTCATCTAGTTGTTCTAAATGGTTGTATAAGCCTCTTTGATAGATACCAACGTTATCTACTAAAGGCGGTATTTTATGATCTAAGTAACCGGCTAGGTGTTTGTTTTTATGAGCAATATTTTTTTTAATAATTTCTTTTTCTCTTTCTAATTCAAAACTATCAAAACCCTTATCTATTATTTTCGGATGATAAATACATTCTTCTAAGAAGGCTATGATATTATCTAAGTTATTATCTTTTATAATATGGGGATCTACCGTCGCTAAATTAAAAATAATAAAACCCGAGGTCCCTAAGATTGCATATTGGGCTTCAAAGCCGAGGATATAATTTGCTAATTTAGCCTTTTTAAAAGCTTCTTCGGTGGGATATTTAGTATTCATATAATGCAACATTTGGGGAAGGAGACGAATTTTGGCAATATCTTTTTCGGTTTCTTCAAAAGGAAAGACAAAGCGAAAAGAAATGGTTTCAAAATTTTTAGTAGATTTTATAATGATATTATTTTGCATAATTTCACCTTCTGTTGATTAGTATAACATATCATTTGCCCGTCCGCCAATTTAATGATATAATACTTTCTAGTAAGAAGGGATTTATATTGGCAAAGACAAAGAAAAAGAGTTTTAAAGACCTTGTAAATAAATTTGTGAAATATATAATGACCAACAGATTATTTTTATCTTATGTTTTAATTGCTTTATTAGGCTGTATTTTAATTAGAACCTTTACTGTTGGCCATGGCCTAGATTATAAACCAATTATTGTGGATTTAGCCTTAATTTTAATAATTGGTTCCTTTGGCTATCTTATTAAACCTAAAAAACAATTTCGGTACTTTTTTACTTGGATAATTATTTTTAATGTCATAAATTGTATTAATTCAATCTATTATACTTTTTATACTTCTTTTGCTTCTGTGGGACTTATTGCCAGTATTTCTCAAGTCGGGGAAGTTACAGATTCATTATTTAATGAATTGCGCTTGGTAGATTTTATCTATATTTTATTACCAATATTATTTTATTATATTCACCATATTTTAAGTAAAGAAAATTATTATAATTATATTGCCAAAATTGAAAAAGGCAAGAAAATGTGTGTATCTGCCATTTTAGTAGGAGTAATTTTACTTGCTTGTACGTTAGTGACTTTGACAAGTACGGATTATTCTCGTTTAGCTAAACAGTGGAATCGTGAGTCATTAGTGGAAAGATTTGGCATAATTTTGTATCAAGGTAATGATATTGTCCAAAGCTTATATCCTAAGATTAATTCTTTATTTGGCTATGATGAAGCCTTAAGAAAGTTTAAAGATTTTTATGCCCAAAAAGAACTGGAAGAAAAGCAAAGCAATGAATATACGGGGCTTTTAGAAGGAATGAACGTCATTTTTGTGCACATGGAAAGTATGCAAGATTTCTTGATGGATTTAGAATTTAATGGTCAAGCCGTTACGCCAACTGTTCGAAAACTCGCTTCGGAAGGTATGTATTTTTCGCATTTTTATCCTCAAATTAGCGTGGGAACTTCTTCTGATACGGAATTTACTTTAAATACTTCTTTAATGCCCGCAAATAGTGGGACAGTTTTTGTTAGTTATTATAATCGAGAATATGTATCGATACCTAAACTTTTAAAAGAAAAAGGTTATCATACATTTAGTATGCATGGTAATAAAGCTGATATGTGGAATCGTTCGAAAATGCATCCTCAGCTTGGATACGATGATATGTATTTTCAAACTAGTTTTAAAGTGACAGAGGAAAATACAGTGGGACTAGGAATAAATGACTATGCCTTTTTTGAACAAGCTATGCCTATTTTAAGAAAAATTGAAAATGAAAATCAAAAATATATGGGAACTATTATCACTTTATCTAATCATTCGCCTTTTAATGATGTAGAAAAATACGGGGAATTTGATTTATCCTATAAAAAGACCGTGACTAATGAGGAAACGGGAGAACAGACCGAAGAAGTTGATGATTATTTAAAAGATACCAAAATGGGTAATTATATCAGAAGTGCCCACTATGCGGATTTAGCTTTAGGGGAATTTATTAATTATATTAATAATGATGAGTTATTTAATAATACAATATTTATTTTCTATGGTGATCATGAAGCAAAACTTGCTCGTTCTGAGTTTAATTATCTTTACAACTATGATCCTGAGACAGGTCAAGTGAAAGAAGAGGGCGACGAAGGATATTATAATTATGATTACTATGCTAGTGAATTAAATAAAAATACCCCTTTAATTTTCTGGACTAAAAATCAAAAGATTGCTAAAAAAATAAGAAAAGAAGTAACATATAATATGGGAATGTATGATATATTACCTACTTTAGGTAACATGATGAATTTCTCTTCCAAATATGCTTTGGGACATGATATTTTTAGTATTAAAGATGATAATATTGTTATTTTCCCTAATGGTAATTTCTTAACTAACAAAGTTTATTATAATAATTCGACAGGGTTATATTTGCCTTTGCAAAATAATATGGAATTAGAAAGTGGCTATATTGAAAAATATCAACAATATACTGAGGAGTATTTAGATATATCTAATAATATCATTGTTCACAATTTAATCAAGGTTGATGAAAGTGGGGAAGCAAGTGAATAAAAAGAGGAAAGTTTTATTAATTATAATTATAGCCATACTGGTTTTAGGAGCTTTTTTAGTTTATTTGCTATTTAATTTTGAAAATGTTCCTAAACAAACGGTCAAAAAAGTTGATGAAATTAAAGGATTTAATTATCATCTTGAAGATCGGGACACAGCCCTTTATAAAAAAGAATTTCAAAACTTGAAAACTAATTTGGAAAGTAAAGAAATTGATTATGAAGAATATGCTAAATCTATTGCCAAAATGTTTGTAATTGATTTATATACTATTGATAATAAAGTTAATAAGTATGATATTGGTTCTTTAGAATTTGTTCATCCTGATGCCAAAGAGAATTTTGAACTTAATGCTAAAGATACATTATATAAATATGTTATGGATAATTCTTATAATGATCGAACCCAAGAGTTACCTATTGTCAGTAGCATAACTATTAATGATTTTCAAACAACGACTTTTAAATTAAAAGAAGAAGAAATACCTTCTTATGAAATAAGTTTGTCTTGGGAATATGAAAAAGATTTAGATTATGATACAAAAGCCCTTGTCACTATTGTTAAAAAGGATAAAACTTTATACGTTGTTCAAAAAGCTGATTTAAAGTCTTAAGATTCTAAGTAAAATAAGCCAGAAGGCTTATTTTTTAACTTTAATAATCCCTAAATTAATTTCGATAATATCGTTACTCATATTATTTAATTGATTTTGTAAATATCCTTTCACTATTCCTTCCATATATAAATAATGATTTAAGATGGTGTCATTAGGAATAACATTACCTATTTTTAGAGATTTTAAAAAATCTCCGTGTCTTTGTAAGGCATGTAATTCAAAAAAGTTAAAACTTCCATATGTATCAATAATATTTTCTATCATTTCTTTTTCAAAAGAGAGGATTTCGGGCATAGGGGTGGGAAAAAAAGGGAACTTTTTAATATATTTTTGATCACAAAAATCGTAGCTATTTAGTAAGACATCAGGAAAATCTTGGAGATTTATCGGATCACCTGTTAAATTGTTAAATCGCACATTAGGATAATCTTCTATTTGGACAAACTCTTCATTATCTATATCGAATTTTTGCGTTATTGGTATTAGACCAGGTCCCAAAGAACAGTTAAGAAACTTTTCGGGAAAAAGAGGAACTTTATAAGTCTTTAAATATAATCCCTGGCATAAGTAAAGCAGTTTTTGTAATTTGAACAAAGTTATATCCAGTTTTTTTCTAGACAGGTATTGATAATTTCCACTCCGGCATTTAAACATCGCATAATTATTCCTCCTGTATTAGATATAATACTCTTAGTTAAAAATTATAGCAATAAAAAATCTACCCTTACGGTAGATTAGTTTAAACCAGGAATATCGGGTATTTCATTTTCTCTATCGTCAGTAGAATCAGTACTACTTGCCGAATTATTAGATTCATTTTTCTCTTCGGATTTCTTTTCATCTGAGGTTTCACTGGAAGCTTTATTATCCTCTTTAGTTTCTTGGTGTTTAATGACACCAATTGTTAAAGCTTTTACACTATCAAGCGGCGTTTTAACTACAACACTTTGAGTAACTATTGTTCCGTCTTCTGAGTTTTCATTATAGTGAACTCCTTCGGAAATATAATTAATACTAAGAGTAATGTTGCGCGCGTTAGCCCAGTTTTGGGCGTAGGTTTGACTTTCACCTACTAAGTTGGGCATTAACTCGGTAGAGGCTTCAGGTTTTACGTTAGCACTTTGTCCGGCGATGGTTGTTTGATATTCTTCGTTAATAGAGAAATTAAAGCTTTTAATTAATTCGGGTTCTTTAAGTTCGAGATTAACTTTCATTAAATCAACAATCTCTTTTAAACTAGATTTGTTATATTGGAAAGTATACATGTTCATGCGTGTGCTAGAATTATACATCATTAAGTCGTTTCCGACTAAAGTGGTATGATCAATTGTTATTGCACTATTAGAAGTAGTCAACATCTTTTTTAGAACATTGTAGAAAGATAACATTTGATTAGTAGTCATATTCGTATCAATGTTTTTACTTACGGCATCTAAAATATCATAAAATTCATTTACGCTATTTATTGTCTTCGCTTTGCCTGCTATGGCTTCTACCACCATTTGTTGATGTTCAACTCTTTGGAAATCGCCACGTGGTAAAGTTTTACGATGTCTTGAGAAAGCTAATGCTGCTTCCCCATCTAGATGTTGCATTCCTTTTTTTAAACAGATTTCTTTATCACCAAAAAGGCGATCGGAATTTTGTTCACAGAAGGAAACAGGCACGTCTATATCGACACCTCCGATAGCATCAACTAAATCCACAACTCCTTTAAAATTGATTTTAACGTAATAATCAATAGCAATATCAGTTAAGTCTTCAATCGTATCAATAACACACTTAGTTCCGCCGGCAGCTGAAGAATTTATTTTGTTTTTAGCCCCATTACGACAAGCAATTGGTACATAAGTATCTCGGGGAATACTAAACATCGTCGCATTTAAAGTGTTGGGATTAAAAGTAATCATCATTAGGGTATCACCATTAAAAGCTTGATTAGCATTCAAGCCATCTTTTTCAGAATCTACTCCTAAAAGGAGCAAAGTGAAAGGTTCCGTTAATTTTTTTCCTTGAGCTTGGGTTGTTTTAATATTATCTTGGTTTTCTCGTTTTTCACTATATTCTTTGACTACTTTAATATCACTGGAAATATTAGCAAATAATTCTTCGGAAGAGTAGATAATGCTATAGTTATTAGTAATAAAACAAGCATCTATTTCTTTGGCATATAGGGCCGTAAGCATTTCGTAATAATCATCATATTTCACAATATTTTTTTGATTGATATTTTCCTTTTTAATCATTTTATTAGCTAGAATGTAACCTTCAATATCCGTTTTATCGCTTATTTGGCCAATTTTTTTAATATCTTTTTCGTTCGTATTTTGTAAAGCTATCATATCAGCCGTATAAGTAACATACTTTTTGCTAATAGTATCAACTTTACTATATGTCTTGTTTATATGATAAGATATAAAACCAAAAGCTGTTGCTAATAAAAAGGTAATGCCTATTAAACTTATTAAAGTCTTGTTTCTTTTGGTTATTAAAGAAATGAGACCACCAATTAAAAATCCCAAAAGATATAAAAAGAATAATATTATACAAGCAATTCTAATGATTGTCTCTATATCAGCAAGACGTAATAAACTTATGGTAAAAAGTCCAAAACTTATAAGATAGATTATTAAAGAAACTATAAAAATAATAAGCAGGGGTCTATTACATTTTTTTAATTTATTAAATAATATTTTCATATATAACCTCTTTTTTATTATAATTATAAATTATACAATAATTCCTATTTAAATACAACTAGACACAAAATGTGTCAATAATAGCAATTTTTCTGCCTAAATTAATTTTTTTCGACTTTTATTTGATATAATTTTTATGTTATTAGATAAAAGGAGGTTGTGACAAATGAAAAAATTAACGAAGATTATTAGTAAATTAATGCTTGCTATGATGTTCTTTTCGTATATTATATCTCCTTTAGTAGTAAGTGCAGCTATTAAATATTACGGAAAGGTTATTGCATCTGATGGACTTTCAGTTAGAGAAGGACCAGGAACAAGTTATGAAAAGATAGGTGAATTAGCTTATAATACTGAAGTAGAATTA
The DNA here is from genome assembly GCA_947628495.1 of uncultured Bacilli bacterium. Lineage (GTDB taxonomy): Bacteria > Bacillota_I > Bacilli_A > RF39 > UBA660 > HGM10766. The sequence continues at coordinate 4,504 of CANRAC010000017.1, read as the reverse complement.
ACTAGTGGTTCTCCTGCCTCTATTTCCGGCTGTTCTGGCGGATGGTATGCAATAAATTATGATGGTAGAACAGGTTACATTTGTGGAATATATATATCAAAATACTCTAAAAGCAGTGGCAATACTGTAGCCTCTACTGATTATGAAAAAGAATTAGAACGTTTAGGTTTTCCCGCTTCTTATTGGGATTATTTAACTGAATTGCATGAAAAGCATCCTAATTGGCAATTTGAAGCTGTTCAAACCGGCTTAGATTGGTCAAACAGTGTAGCTTTAGAAAGCGTTGTAGGAGTTAGTTTAATCGAAACAAATTATGATGGTTGGAAATCAACTGCTCCAGGTTCTTATGATCCTAATACCCAAACTTTTAAAGTTTTAGAGGGTAGCACTTGGTATGCTGCTGCTCCAGGTGTTGTCGCCTATTATATGGATCCTCGTAATTTCTTAGATGAAAAACATGTCTTTATGTTCGAAAAGTTAAATTATGATGCGGCTTATCAAAGTGAAGATGCTGTTCGTAATGTTTTTGGGGGTGGCAACATGGGGGACTATGCTAGCACTTTTGTTAATGCTGGTAGTACTTACAATGCCAATCCTATTTATTTAGCAAGTCGTGTGCGCCAGGAAGTAGGAGTGAATCGGGGCGATAGTAAAGCAACAAGTGGTGCCGAGTTTACTTATGATGGCAAAACTTATAGTGGCTTATATAATGTTTATAACATTGGCGCTACTACTGGATCTTCTCCTGTGTTAAAAGGCCTTGTTTGGGCTAATGGCGGAGCCGATGGTAGTAGTACAACTTATGGACGCCCTTGGCGTAGTATCGAATCCTCTATTAAAGGTGGTGCGGAGTTTATTGCCTCTTCCTATATAGGTCAAGGTCAATATACTAATTATTTTCAAAGATTTAATGTGGCTCCAAATAGTGCTTACAAAGCTTTAACCCATGGTTATATGACTAACATTAAAGCAGTCTTTAGTGAGTCAGTATCAACTTATAATTCTTATGAAAAAATGAATTTACTAGATAATAACTTTAAATTTGCAATACCGGTATATAATAATATGCCGCAAAATACAACTCTTCCAGATACAGGATTTGATCCAAATAGCGTAAGTAGTGAAGATGTTTCTACTCCTCAAAGTCCGACGGTGGATTCTAATGCGGTGGTAAACAGTATTGGTCTTAAAACTGATGGCACATACATTAGTGGTGTTAAAGAGGGCATGAGTGTTGATAGTTTTGTTACCTCTTTGCGAAATAATGGTGCGGAAGTTAGTACCAAATGCCATGACAATTTAGCAACAGGCGATACTTTCGTGATAAATGGTAAAACTTATACCGTTATCCTATATGGTGATTTAAATGCTGATTCTAAAATAAGTTTAGGTGATTTAGTGCAATCCAAGAAATATATTTTAGGTTATAATAACTTAAATGATAATAATCAAAAAGCTGCTGATATTAATAAAGATGGAAAAATATCTTTATCTGACTTAGTAGCCATGAAGAAAAAAATCTTAAATATTGCTGATATTGAACAATAGAAGGGGAAGAGATATGCAAAAAATTAAACCTTTAAAATTAGGAATATTTCTATTAATTAGTTACTTTGTTTTAGTAGGTGGCGTTCACGCCGCCTCTTTGTCGCTTAGCAAATCTTCTGGTAATGTAGGCGTAGGATCAACGGTAAAAATAACGGCTAAGGCAGTCGGATTTGGCCAAGCAGATATGGGAACATTTTCTTTAAGTTATGATCAAGATCGTTTTACTTTCGTATCGGCTTCCGGAGATTGTAATGGTTTATATTGTATTATTGAAAGTGGTAAATCGGTAGTTTTCACTTTTAAAGCCAAGTCTCAAGGTAGTGGAACTTTTAGTGCCAGCGGTGCTTATGAAGGAGATTCTTCGGGATCACTTTCCGCCCAAACTTCCGTTACTGTCGGAGAAAGTGCTAATAAAGTTTTAAAGACTAACGATTATCTGGCTTCTTTAAGTGTGGAAGGCTATGAGCTATCTCCCGAATTTAATAGAGAAACTTTGGAGTATACGCTAAATTTAGCTAGTGATGTAACTAGTGTAAAAATTAATGCTAAAACCGAAGATGAAACTGCGAAAATCACAGGTGCTGGCGATGTGGCTGTAACCGAAGGAACTAATACTTTAAATGTCGTAGTTACAGCCGAAAATGGTAGTACGAGAACTTATGTAATCAAAGCTAATGTGGAAGAAAAAAATCCCCTAAAAAAGAAAATCAATGGGAAAACTTACACCGTAGTTCGTAATAAGGATAATTTAGAAAAACCAAATAATTATGAAGATAAAACGATAACAATTGATGGTATCGAAGTACCCGCTTTTTATAGTGAAATTACCAAATATACTTTAGTAGGATTAAAAGATTCAAAAGGAAAAATTGCTTTATATATATATAATGAAAAGAAAGATACTTTTACATTGTATCAAGAAGTAAAATTTAGTAATATTAATTTTTATCCCATGGATATTACCAAAGGACCGCAAGGATACGATTTTGCTAATTACAAAAAATACGAAGTTGATCTAAATGGGGCAAAAGTTAAAGGACTTAAATTAGCTAAAGATTCCCGTTTTGCAATAATTTATGGTATGGATGTAGAAACAGGCGAGAAAGATTATTATACTTTTGATAGTAAAAATCATTCACTGCAAGTTTATAATGCTGAACAGGCTGACTTAATATATAAGGAAAAAGAATTGTATAGCATTATTATCTTAGCAGCTGGTGGTGTCTTATTACTATGCTTTGCGATAATAATTGGGTTATGTGTTAAAAATTCTAAACGGAAAAAGAAAATTAAAAATATATTAGAAAAATTAAGTCAATCCGATGAAGGTTTAGATGAAGGTAAAGATGATATTATCGATGAAGAAAAAATTGTAGACGAAGTAATGGAAGATGAAAATGATGAAGATATGTATAATATCTTAGAGGAAAAACCGAAGAAAAATAAAAGGCAAAAATAATTAATGTTTTGCTTTTTCTTTGATAATTTTATTTGCTTTATAACCATATTTTTTATATAATTATTGTGGTGAAGAAAAAATGAGTAAAAAAAGAATTGAGACCGAAGAAAATAAAGTAGTAAAAAGATTTATTATTGTCTTATTAGTTGTTATTTTAAGTATAGTAGCTATTTATTTTGTTACTAAGATATTTGTATCTAAAGACTTCTTTAAAAAAGATGATAATACGAAAACAGAAGAAGTAGAATTTAATTATGATATTACAATCCTAGGTTCCGCTTTTAATAGACCATATGACCAATACTATATATTAGCTTATAAGAAGAGTGATGAAAAAGCTTTGGATTTAGCCAATATGGTAACTAGTTATTTACAAAAAGAAGATCATCTGAAGATATATCAAGCTGATTTGGATGATTATATGAATAAGCAATTTTATGATCCAGAAAATGTCAATTCAAAAGCCACTAAAACAGCGGAGTTAAAAGTAGGAGATTATACTTTAATTAAATTTAAAGATGGACAAATTGCCAAATATATCGAGGGCATAGATAAGATTAAAAATGAATTAGATGTTGAAGAGGAGTAGTACAAAAGAGTATTACTTTTTTCTTTAACTTTTGATAAGGGTATGATATTATAAAATTGCATAAAGATAGGTGAGTACATAATGGCCGAAAAGAAAAGAAGAAAAAATGCTTATGGCTTTAAATTATTAGAAGTAATTGTTATAGTTATTATTACTGGTCTTTTGTGTACTGTAGCTACTGGAATGATTTTTTATAAACACTACGGTACACCCGTTGGTGTTTCGAAAAATGAACATGTTAATGAATTCTTAGAAGTTTATTCTTCTATTTTAGATGAATATTATGAAGATGTTGATGAACAAGAACTAGTTGATAGTGCTATTAATGCCATGTTTGCTTACTTAGGAGACGATTATACAGAACATTTAGATGAGGAACAAACTAACGAATTATTAGAAAAATTAACCGGGGAATATTTAGGGATAGGTATAGAGATATATCAAGATAAAATCATTTATGATGTCTTTGAAGATTCTCCGGCCCAGGAAGCTGGTATGCAAGTCAATGATAAAATAATTAAAATAAATGATGAAGATTTAACGGATAAAGATAATGAATATATAGCCGATAAAATAAAAGATATAAAAGGAAAATTTAATATTACTTTATTAAGAGACGACGAAGAAATTACCGTGACTGTGGAAAAAGATAATTTATATGTGCCTTCTGTTGATAGTAAAGTGATTGAACAAAATAATAAAAAGATAGGTTATATGCAAATAAGTACTTTCTCTTCTACGACCAGTAAACAATTTAGTAAAACTTTAAAAAAGTTAGAAAATGAAGATCATATCGAAAGCTTAATTATTGATGTGCGAGGCAATGCGGGAGGTTATTTAGTAAGTGCTAAAGATATTGCAAGTTTATTTTTAAAAAAAGGTAAAGTCATTTATTCTTTAGATGAGAA
>CANRAC010000016.1 GCA_947628495.1 uncultured Bacilli bacterium | reverse complement strand
CTGGCTAGAGCACCACGTTTGCACCGTGGGGGTCAAGGGTTCGAATCCCTTATTCTCCACCAGTTTAATAATAAACTCGGACTTTTCTAGTTCGAGTTTTAAAATGTTTAAATTAATTTTATTTATAGTTATATAGTATCTCATAAGTTAAAAGATGTAATTGTTGTATTAAAAAGTTGTTATACTCCTTTCTTCAGAACACCAAATTAAATATTAAAGGCTGAGTAGAAACAAAAATTTCTATTCAGCCTTTTAGGTCATAATTTTACGTGGCTATTCTATTCCGTTTGGCAAAATAAAAGGCTCATAATGTCATTTAATTACGCCGTACTATATTCATTATTATCTCTACTTAATTAATAATACCCCTAATTAAGCCAAAAGATAAAATCATCATTATTACACTAGCCATTAAAACTCCAATTAAAGCAGCTATTAAAGATTTTTTCTTATCCATTTCTAGCACAGAAGCAATTAAGCAACCCGTCCAAGCACCTGTTCCAGGCAGAGGCACTCCTACAAATAAAACTAAACCCCAGAACCCATATTTTTCAATAGAACCTTTATGTTTTTTTACTTTTTTATCTAACCATTTTGCTACACTTTTTATTTTTTTTAAATGACAATTACGCATCCAATTTAAAATAGAATTCATAAACCATAAAATAAAAGGAATTGGCAAAATATTTCCAATGATTGAGATTATATAACTAGGAATAGGATCCATTCCTAATAAAGAAGCAGCAATAAGACCGCCTCTTAGTTCTAAGATTGGCATTAAAGAAATAATAAAAACTAATATTTCTTTTCCAAAGGCCATAGAAGTAATTCCTCCAAATATATTTATTATTCCTTTAACTAGTTTATTTGCCATTATTTATCACCTTTACTTTTTTTCTTTAAAATACTACTAACTTTAAATTTAGGAAATGCTTCAATTACTCTTTTCGTAAAATAAGGTTGTTCTGAAAATACTTTACGGATTTTTTTATCTGGGTTATTAATTTTATCTTTAAATGATTTCAACGTGGTCACAATCTTGTCTTTAACTTTCTTACTAACTTCTTCAGTATTGTCTTTAATTATATTAGTAGTAATTAATTTAATATTCGAAATAATTTTTAAAGATATGATTAAGTCCGCTAGGAAGATTAAAAATATTATATAAAATATATCATTTAAAATTTGGATATTTACTAATGATAATACATGTTCAAAAAAAGGATTGATAAAATAAACAAGTAACGCCCCAATAATACCAAAGGGAACCATTGTTTCTAAGCATATTCTGCCATTTATATTGAATTTTTGATGAGAATAATCCCACCATCTTATTTTAAAAGCTTTCTCTAAAATAAAACTAGTTAAATATTCTAAAATAGAACATATTAAAATTGCTAAAATAAAAAGAACAAATGGTTGAGTTTGATAATCATGTAAAAAAAGAATAATTAAAATACTTCCTATTCCATAAATCGGACATATTGGTCCGATTAAAAACCCTCGGTTCATTAATCTTTTACAATCAAAATAATTATATATTACTTCCATTATCCATCCAATAAAAGAATAAATAATAAATAATAAAAAGTATATTTGTATTTTATCCATATTCTCTACTACCTTACTATTTGTGAATTTTTATTCCAAGTAACATAAATAATTTTGACGGATATTTAAATACTTCTAAAGACACCAATTTATCGGCTAATGTTACAATCCAACCAACTTTATATTTTGGAGGTTTTATGTTTAAAGGAAACATATGACATAATATTGCATTTTCTATTTGAGGATTCAAATAATTTTTAAAATATTTTTGCGCATTTTTATAAGAATTTTTAGCATGTGTAAATCCGTGTTGTTCAAAAAATTTATGTTTTTCTACATCTTCTTGCCATGGTTTTTCATAAAAATCATGAAGTATGCCAGCAATAGCAGCACTTTTACAGTCAGCATGAAAAAATTTAGCTATGGAATAAGCTTTTTTTGATACTTTTAAAGAATGCTCATAAACGCTAATATCACCATGATGAAGAAACTTCTTCCTTTTTTGAAATTCTGGATCAGTTATGATTTCATTCACGATTTTTTCAAATTCTTTATCATTCTTCTTCATATTCATCACTATATAAATATATCATATTTTCCTGTTTTATTCATCAAGTTTACATTTAAAATATCAAAAAGCAATAAAAAAAATTGACCGAAGTCAATTATTTTAATTACATATATCTTGTATTACCAGTGAATTTATAACCATCTAGATAACGAGAAGTTGACCATTTTGTTTGATTATAATCAACACGTTCGGTTACATAACGATAATAATTTATAGTATCAGAATAAGCATATGATCTAGAATAGCCACTATACTTGTAGGAATTATCTTCTGTATCTAAATAGCTTTTAGTACTTCCACTTGTACTCGCAGAATAATTGGTTTTAAAGTAAACTGGAACAAATAATATTTCTTTATTTAAAGATCTATCATAATATGCAGTTGCACCTACTTTACTTCGAATGTAAATATTTACTCTAACACGCCATACTCCATTTGATTTATAAGCATTACTTATATTATAATCAAAGTTATTACTTTTTAAAGCAGAAACTTTAAATTGGCTAGTAGATGATAAATTGGAATTATGTAACATATCATTACCACTCATATATAGATTAGTACTATAGGTATTTAAATATTTTTGATAATCGGTAGATGAGAAATATCTATCGGATACTACATTTACATTAGTAGCAGTTGGTGGAATATCGGTTAATTGTAATTCATATGAATATTGTTTACCATTATATATCTCACGAGATTCAATATAAGATGTAGTACGATATTCAGATGTCTGTTTGGTAGAACTAGAACTATTTTTAGTATAGTAATAATAATTTACTCGTTTAGTCTTAGTTTCAATATTATTACCACTCTTATAACCTTCTATCCAGTCCCCATAACTTTTAACAATTTTAGCTTGTTGATAATATAATGTTTGATTATCAAAGTTATTGTTGTTATTGTTATTGCTATTGCTATGGTTATTATTATTATTTGGACGATTTGGTTTTCTTGATTCGCTATTTGTATCAGTATTACTATTATTAGATGTATTATTTTCAGGATATTTAATTATTGTAGTAGTGCTAGTTGAACCAGTAGTTCCTCCTAAAGGATAATAATAATATTTTGTATTACCAGATGGAGAGCTACCTCCTAATTTTACATCATTATAAGTTTCACTATCATCATTTTCAGTTTTTGCAGCGTCTTTAGCATTATTTACTTCAGATAATAAACATGTACCATTACATCCAATAGTATCAATTATATAATCAGACTCATCACCACAAGTTAATTGAACTTTTAAAGCATATTCACTATCTAATGTTTTGGTTACTTGAACATAACTATTTGCTGTATCACACGCATTTCCATCTTTGTCTGAAAACTCAAGGATAATTTTACTATCAATTAATTGTTTTAAAGTCATTGTTTTTGTTTCCCCAATAGCACTAGGTAAACGATCTACAGTGTAATAATTACGAGCTGCATTTTTCATTGTTTGAATGTTTTCATTAAATACTTTATCATAAAAAGTATCTAACTTTGGCATTGGAAATAACCAACAAATTAATAAAACAAACAAAATTAATAGAATTACTTTAATTATTAAATCAACCCAGTTAATTCCATATCTTCTTTCTTCTGTCATTTCAGACCTCAACCTCCATTTCTGGCTGTATGTTAACACTTTTTATCCTGTTTGTCAACTAATAACAAAATTGTGTGACTAATAACAAAATTGTCTAAAAATAAATTTAAATAAAATATAAAATAATAAATTTAAAATAAAAAGAGCTAATTTATTTTAACTTAATTAACCCTTTTTCCACTTCTTCTAATGCTCTTCCTAGTTCCTTTTTATTCTTATATTCTTCTTCTTTCATTTGAAAATGTTTATTTTCTAACATTTGCTTACTACGAAAAGAACAAACATGAACTAGCTTATACTTGGAATCCACAATATTTAAAATTTTATCTATTGAAGGATAAAGCATAATAATATCACGTCCTTACATTAGTAATATTACTACAGGTATCCTATTTTATTCAATTTAAACAAAAAGTTTTGACAACGATTTTACAAAATCATTTATCTTTTTTACTAGTAGTTTTTGTTTTAGGCTTACTATTAGCTGCCTTTTTGTTAGAAGTTTTAGTAGAACTTTTTGATTTCTTTGGTGCAGTTTTTTGCTTGGCCCTTGTTTCCCCTTTGATATTTTTGACTCCATCTTCCTTAACCATAATAGGTTCAACTTTTTGAATAACTCTTCTATTCTTTTTAGATAATAAATAAACTACTAAAGGATCAAAACTTTCTAATATAGCTGCTACTACTAAGAAGAAACCTAGCATTAATGATTGTATTTCAATATTATAGTATAAATTTACACATGTTAGCGTTCCCACTATTAAAAATAAAACAAAAGTTATCGTACGAACAAACCATAAAATATTATTTCGATCATTATAATAATCCATTTTAATAAGTTTAATAATAGCTACCATGGAAATCCAACCTATTAATGATAGTGATAATACCATTTTCGGATTTTCATATTGAAATGTAACTCCCGCCGCCGCCGCAATTATAGAAGCTAAAGCGATAAATAAATACTCATAATCATCTTTGCGACGCACTATCATGTATAATATGTAACTAGATAAGCCATAAAATGTCATTACAATGAAGAATAAATAATTCATATCATCAAAGCCAAGTCCTGGAAATAACATCAAAGCACATCCTAAAATAAATATTAATAAAAAACATGTTAGCTCTGCTATTTGATTTTTCTTCATCTACAACGCCCTCTATTCTAAATTAATAATAATAAAAATAAACTTAAAAGTCAATTTGTTTACTTATATTTGGGTTAATATTTTTTCTATCTGTTCTAAAGTAGGATTATATAATCTGGCTACTTCTTGATTATCATTAAAGATGATTAAAATTGGAAGCATAGGGGCCACATTAAAAAATTTTATTTGTTCTCGATGAAAATCATAATCATATTCCGTATATTTTATTTCATTATGTTGATTTTCTAATTTTTGCATTAATGTTTTATGATTAAAATAATTTTGACTCCATAAAGCATTAATATTTATAATTTCCATTATTATCACCATCTATATTTTACAATATTACGATATATTTAGTAAATATTTTCATGGACCCAATACATTTATTATAATTAATTTTTTTTCTTTTTCATAAGTTAAAATAGCCTTAAAGGAAAGAAGGAATTTTATGGGAAATATTACATTGGGCCAAATTGCCGCCATTATTAGCTTTATCGGTATTTTTATTGGAGCTATCACAAGTTTAATTGCTTTTTATAAATCCCAAATAAAAAAAATATTAAATCCTCTTGATAAAAAAATTGATCACATAGGCGAAATATCTATGCAAAGTCGTAATAATATTGAACTAGAATTAATAAAAATGATTTTAGTTAATTTTATTAATGATATAGAATTAGGAGTGACTAAGACGCAAATTCAAAAACAGAATGCCTATGAATTATATGATCGCTATAAACAACTAGGCGGTAATTCTTATGTTCATGATCGCTGGAATAAATTAAGTAAAGAAGGCAAAATATAATTTATAATTAAAAAAACCCAGATTTTGGGCCTTTATTATTATTATGGTGGCTCCAGCGGGAATTGAACCAGCGACACAAGGATTTTCAGTCCTCTGCTCTACCGACTGAGCTATGAAGCCAAATGGCGGTTCCGACGGGAATTGAACCCGCGATCTTCTGCGTGACAGGCAGACGTGATAACCGCTACACTACGGAACCAAATGGTTGCGGGAGCTGGATTTGAACCAACGGCCTTCGGGTTATGAGCCCGACGAGCTACCAGACTGCTCCATCCCGCGATAACACATGGCGGAGGAAAAGGGATTCGAACCCCTGCGCCGTTCGCACGACCTCCCGGTTTTCAAGACCGGTCCCTTCAACCAGACTTGGGTATTCCTCCAACATTTTTTCAACAACAAATGAATTATATCATACCTATTTTTTAAAAGTCAATTACTAATAAAGGATTTATCAAAAATATTAAAGATTTTTGTTTTGGAAATTTTTACAACTTTTTTTTACAACTTTTTTAACTTAAGGACTTGAAAAAGTTCAAATTATGGGATATACTTTAATAGTCTTATATTTTAAGACATGTGCCTGCCCAAGTGGCGGAATAGGTAGACGCACAGGACTTAAAATCCTGCGGGTGTTAAAGCCCGTGCCGGTTCAAGTCCGGCCTTGGGCACCAAAATGTTAATTACTCGAATTCATATTCGGGTTTTATTTTGAGAAAAATTAATTTAAAACAAATAAAAAGAGGTAATCCTCTTTTATTTAATAATAGATTATGCCTGCAAGTATTATTGCAAGTAAAATATATAAGACAATTATAAAGTATGCATTACTCATACCACATGATGAGTTATTATTGTTATTACATTTTTTTTGTGGTTTACAACAAGAATTTGAAGTACTCATATAGGATACCCTCCTTTATTCATTTATTAAATAAATGCTCCTACAATGATTATTAAAAGTATGAATAGCACTAGGATTATAGCAGGTCCTAAGCATCCGCAGCCATTGTTGTTCATAAATCATTCCTCCTTTTTTGTCTTTTCACTTATATAGTATACGAAACCCAGAATTTGTGTGAGTGTTCTTCTTGTATTTTTATAAAATGATTGATATAATTGGTTATGTTTGGAGGATTATATGAAAAAGAAAATAATTGTATTAGGAGCATGTATGCTTCTTGTTGCAGGATGTGGTAAAACAATACCAAAATTAAAAGATGGAAGTGAAGCTGTCGTAACTTTCAAAAAAGGCAATATTAGTGCTAATGAGTTATATAATGAGGTCAAAGATACTTATGGTTTATCAACTTTAATAACTATGATTGATAAACAAATCTTAGAAAAAGAATATAAAGATGATCTTGAAGATGCTAAATCTTCTGCTAAAAATCAAATTGAACAAATTAAAAATCAATATGGTGATAATGCTTTATCAGCAGTTCAACAATTTACAGGATTTTCTACAATGGAAGCTTATGAAGATTATCTCTATATCGCCTATTTACAAAATTTAGCCGTTGAAGATTACGCAAAAGACCAAATCAAAGACAGCGATATTGAAAAATACTATAATGAAAGTATTTATGGAGATATTAAAGTAAGTCATATCTTAATTACTCCTGAAGTCAAAGATGATATGAGTGAAGATGAAAAGACAAAAGCGGAAGAAAAAGCGAAAAAAGAAGCTGAAAAACTTATTAAAAAACTTGATGAAGCTGAAGATGTTAGCAAAGAATTTAAAACACTTGCCAAGAAAAATTCTGACGATGAAGCCACTAGTGAAAATGGCGGAGACTTAGGCTATATTAATACAGATACTCTATCAAGTGATTATGAAGGATTTGCTGATGAAGCTTATAAATTAAATGATGGTGAATATACAAAAGAACCAGTTAAAACTAGTTTAGGATATCATATTATCTTAAGAGTTAAATCTAAAGAAAAAGCTAAACTTGAAGATGTTAAAGATAAAATAACTGATACTCTATCTAACGAATTAATTAGTAATGATGCTACTACAAGCATTAATGCCTTACAAGATATTCGTAAAAAATATGGCATGGAAATTAAAGATAGCGAACTTAGTAAACAATATTCAAATTACATTCAAAACTCTTTATCTAAAGCCATAGAACAAAATAGTAGTTCAACAGCTGAATAGGAAACCAAAGGTTTCCTTTTTTATTGCTTTTTTATTTTTTTAGTTTATAATAATTATCATTAGAAAGAAGGAAGAAAAAATGACAGAAGAAAAAGTAAGAGTTGAAGCAAGAACTCATATTATTAGTATGAATTTAAAACATTTAGGAGCATTTAGACCTATTCCTGGCTATGAAGTTCTAAATGCATCTATAAATAATATATTACGTTATAATGGCGCTCCAACTTATGATATTATTTTGATTAATACTGTTCCTGTAATGTGCAGTATAGATGAATATAACTGTTTAAGTAATAATGCTGGCATCCCTATTGAGGAAAATATTTTAGCACGTAAGCGAGAAATGAGGTAAATATGATAAATATTGATTTTTTTAAGAAAAATAAAACTAAATTAGTTGCATGTGGTTTGGCTAGCATTATATCATTAGGAACAGCAGGTTGTAATAAAAATAATGATCCAATTCCGCAAGAAGAAGTTATTACAAAAACTTTTAATCCTGGAGAACATATTATAAGTCATTTATATTCTGACGCTGTTCATGAGATGCATGTTGATTTTCAATATGATTGTCCACCCGGATACAAAATTATCGACATTAAAATAGCCTCAGATCATGGTAAAATGAATGACGTATTAATCTTTTATACTAACGAAATACCCGTAGTAGCAACAAGTGATGAAAATAATAAATTTACGAGCTTTGGTACACCAGTCGAACAAGAAAAATCTCTTAAATTAGAAAAGCCTTCCAATTAAGGAAAGCTTTTTTATATATTATTAATAAATTCATTTATTTGTTCTATAGTGTAACCCTTAGAATATAATTTACTTTTGAAATAATATAGTAACTTTTCGTCGGTATATTTTTTTTGTAACTTTTGATATATCTGATTAGCTATCTTTAAAAAATTATCATCATCATTTAATTCAATATTTTTAATAAAATCATCATATATATCTTTACTGTAACCTTCTTTAAATAAATACATTTGAATTTTATTTAAAAATATAGATTTACTATCTTTATTTACTTTTAGTTTTTTATTAATAATCTTCTGGCATTTTTCTTGCCATATCTTTTTGTCAATATTATTTAATTCTTTATTTATTAGTTCTTCATCTAACAACTCTTGTAAAAGGGTTTTCTTTATCTTCTCGGGTCCTTTTAAAGTTAAATTAATTTGATCTAAGACATAATAATGAATATATTTTTTTTCATTAATATACCCTTCTTTTTCTAGTCTGGTAATAGTTTTAACAATAGTCTTTTCTGCAAAGTCATTCTTCTTTAAATAATCTCTAATTCCCTTCTTAGGACGCATTTTAATAGCTAAATATTTCAGAGCTTTATAATAGCTGGCTAATTCGCTATTATATTCTTGTATTTCTTCTAATTGTTTTTCAGTTAAATTCTTATTAGTAAGCATATTAAATTTTAAAATAACTTCATCATATAAAATAATTTCTTCACTATTTTTAAAATAAACTTTATATCTATTGTCTTTGAGTTTTTTATATCCTAGTATCTGCATTAATCTTCACCCTACTTAGATTATATAATAAACATCAAAAAAAGAATATAATTATTTTATTAAATTATATTCTTAAAAGCTTAATAATTATACGATTGTTAATTTTTAATTACAAAAGGACTTTCTTTTGTTCCATTACCACCAGACCATATTACGTCTTGTTTTAGATTGATAACTGGACGAACACTGTAACTTATAGCCACGTCATTGCTGTAGCTAAAGTTACGAGAAGTTAGGACACCAACAAAAACACTGTCATTATCGATACTGGAAACGTAAGGCGACGAGTTCCAGAAGTAACCACTAGAACTAGATGTATAATATAGATAATTGGATTCTGTTACTCCACTACTATTAGTTGGCTTAAATCCCGCTAGCACTATTTCATCTCCACTTAATAGCCCTATCTTTAATTTATATACTCCTCCATACGTATGATTACCATCTTTAACAAATTGACTTTCACTACTATTCGCTGTTGGGTCTGGGCATGTTAGTTGGGGTTTAACAATTGAAGAACCATTCCACAATCTCGTGTATGGACCATAATACAATGTACCGGTTTCACTTCCACTTCCAAAAGACGTGTCATTACAATATGTTCCATAAGTTATATAGTTATCATAAGCTCTTAAATTATCATAATACCATTGCTCTAATTTTGCTTTTATGGTACTATTTTCTCCTCCATGATCTGTTGTTCCTATTTGTTCTTCGACATTTGTTGCTATGTCTACACTCTTACATGGACTGGCATTTGTACATGGTGTTCCATTATCGTATGTGTAGCCTACATATTTATACCCTTGATATTCAGTATTAAATTCACTTGTTCCTATATCTCCATCTAATACTAATCTTATACTTCCGTCTCCATTGATTCGTACTATTCGCCAAATTTTATTAGCAAATTGTACATAGTTATTCTTTGCTTCTCCTCGGAAGTAATAACTTGTTCCTCCTGGATTATCATAGTTTAAACTTGTGCTACTATTATAGTCTTCCATCTCGTATACTCCACTACAACTATCACTGCTACTAGTAGGACATCCTGTTTTAAAATTATCAGAACTTATTGTTCCTTTTGATGTATTGGCTTTTAATATTTTTGTTCGTAAATATGGTATCTCTTCAAATTCTACTGTACATGTTACATCTTTACTGGTTTTAGGCGTTATATATAATGTATTTCCTGAATGAGATGTGTTTGAATTATAGTTACAACTTACACTTTTATACTGGTAACCTGCATTTGGAGACATTGTAAATGCTGCTTGAGTTCCGTAATCTACTGTCTGAGGTGAACCACTCACAGTGCCATTTCCACCACTCTGTACTGTTACCTTTATTTTTTTACTTACTGTTCCAGATATTGTTAATGTATTAGTTGATGTTCCTGTATAATACGCATATGATACTCCTATTACTGTTCCTATTACTAATATTAGTGCTACTATTCCTAATTTTAATTTGGGATTATATATTCCTTTCTTTTGAGCTTTTTTTATTTCTTTTTCTATTCTTTTTTCTTTCATGAGGGTATCCTCCATATATATTTATTCTTATATACTTATTATACCCCCCCCCATGTCTTATTGTCAAAAGAAAAAGAGTTCATATGAACTCTGAATTTTAAAAATTTTTAAATTATTTTAATATTTATTAGGAAATACTACTCAATTGAGAAGAAACAGCTGATGCTTTAGATACAACTTGCACTTGTAAATTAACTTTTTTGCTACCACTTAAAGCACTTTCTTGACTAGATTCTGTCATCGAAGACGATACCCAAATTTTTAAACTATAAGTATCTGTACCATTTGGTGAGATTGAAGTAACATGTTTTATTACATTTCTGCTGCTTGATAATGATGAAGTGCTATTTGATGATTCACCTGTTTTAGTTAATTGATATTTTATATCTGAGGCATTAACATTGTTAGTACCGGATGTTGCTGTAACTACAATATCATATGCAGCTGCTACTGTGCCTCCATTTTTTACTGTAAGTGTATATGGATTAGTTTGTCCGCTATCACTATCACTTTGAATATAAATTTTACTACTCGTACTGCTAGGTGAAGAACTAAAAGTTATATTAAGGCTACCGCTTGTTGCTTTGACTGAAGTGGGGGTTCCTTTTACAGAAGCAGTAAAATAGGCATGAGAAACTGAACCGGTTATAAGAATAACCAGTATTAAACTAACAACAATTATTATGGTTTGATGTTTTAAAAAGTCAGATAAATATTTTTTATTCATTTTAATACACCTTATTTTTCCTCACTATACTCTATTATAATTTTATAACGTAAATAAAAAAGCGTCAAGTTTTTATTAAATTTAATTTGATTTATGTAAAAAAAATATAAACTTTTTAGAAAACAATATAACATTTATTATTATCTGCATATTTTTTAATTTTAGTACTAGTTTTGTATAAAATAATAGTAATTATTATTAAAAGTCTTTTATTTGTAAGTGTATATTTGAAAGATAAGAATTATTAATATATAGGCCAAAATATAACATTCAATTTAAAAATATTGTCAGTGTATATATTAATGGAGAATGATATATAATTTTAATAACTAAAGATAATTTGTCATCATTTATTGAGTATTATCATAATTTTCATATAGTTTTTTATAACAAATGTCAATTGTGATATCAAATTATCAAAAATAGAACTTTTTATAGACGTTTTTTAATCAGGTGAACTAATATTAAAAAATGATGGCCACTATGAAACTCATAAAACTAAACTAAAAATGATTTTTAATAATATAGAACAATGTAATAACAAGGAAATTTTTTCATGGGATTATATTAGTGATGCTTTTATAAAATATATATTAATATTAAAAATAAAGATTATATTTGTTTTGCTAGCGATGAAAATGATCCATTAATTTATATTGTCTGTGATAGTATTGACTATGAGGAATTAAAGTAGTGATAAAAACATTCTATTTTTTCATCTAGTTTAATTCAAAACTTTCGAATTTAATTTTAAAATATAATAAATCTTACTATATGCTTCATGCTACATAATAAGAGTAATAATTTATCCTTATTATAGTGAAGAATTTAGTGACTACACTATTATTCTCGCTCACGAGAGTATATTTTAATATTATACTGATTTACTACTTTTGAAAGTGCAAATATAAGAAATTATAAAAATATATAATCGCTTGCTAAAAAAAATGTCGTATACCCTTATAAATAAAGGTAATAACGACATATAATAATTTATAAAAATATAATTAAAAATTTACTATTTTTTTAAATTCTTTACAAGCAATATCTAAATCTGTAATTAATTTATCAATATCTTCTTTAGACTCAGTGCGGACGCCACTAGCAAACTTATGTCCCCCGCCGCCATATTTGGAAGCAATTTCATTAATTACAGGCCCACGGCTACGAATATTTACTTTATAAATTCCTGTTCTTTCATCAAACGTAATAAATGACCAAACTAGCACTTCTTTAATAAAGTTAAAATCATTAATCATATTAGATGCTGTAGCATTATCAACATTATATTCTTTAATTATTTCATTATCTAACTGTAAATAACCAAATCCGTTTTTAGTAACATTTAAATTTTGCGATAAATAACCATGAAAACGAATTTCATCTAATGGTCTTTCGTATAATAAAGGGTATAATTTAGTAAAATCTAAGTTTACTTTATCAATTAGTTTTTTAATTAAAGCAAA
>CANRAC010000015.1 GCA_947628495.1 uncultured Bacilli bacterium | reverse complement strand
ATTCTTAAAGGAGCCACAAAATGATGAAACTTATCTTTTTTATCTTTATTTTTCAACATTTTAAAAGTATCCACATAGATAGCATTTTGGAAAATTTTTTCAATAATTAATAAAGCATTTAAATTCGTAACATATTCTTTGGAAAAAGGATTGAAATATGGGGCGGGAAAAAGCATTTTCCCGATACTTTTATTATTTATATTAGTTTTAAAACCGGTCGCTTTATTTTCAATTGGTTTATTTAGACTTTTTAAATGTTCTTTAACTTCATTTTTCAAAATATTTAAGGTTTCTCTGTTTGAAGCCGCTAAATAATTGGGTAAAATGATGTATTCTATTTTTTCTGTTGCTTTTATTTTATTTTTCATGTCTATCACCTACCATTAGGATTATAAAACATAAACATTTGTTTGTCTAGATATTTTTAAAAAAAGAGCTTAAAAATTAAGCTCTTGAAGAATATTTTCCATCTTTCGTAGAAATAATAATTTTTTCCCCGTTAGTAATAAATAACGGAACTTTAACTACATAACCTGTTTCAATTGTAGCGTCTTTCATCGCGTTATTAGTTGTATTTCCTTTTGTAGCATCGACAGTATCAATAACTTCATATTCTATTTTTTCAGGCAATGTTATACCAATTATTTCCCCTTCATAATAAGAAATATCTATTTCCAAATTTTCTTTTAAGAATTTTTTTTCATCTTCTAATTTTTCTTCAGGAATTTCGACTTGTTCATAAGTTTCCGTATCCATAAAAACATAGTTTGTGCCCGCTGCATATAAAAATTGCATTTTCTTGCGGTCAACATGAGCTCTTTCAATTTTTATATTGGTATTAAAAGTATTTTCAACTATGGAGCCAGTTTTTAAATTTTTTAATTTAATACGAACAAAAGCAGGTCCTTTACCTGGCTTAACATGTTGGAATTCTTGAATTAAACATAAATTACCATCAATTAAAACGGTCATTCCATTTTTAATATCATTAATATTAATATTCATTATTTAGCACCTCTTTTTTCGTAATATGGATATTTATTATTACCAAGAATACGTGAATATCCTTTAGATGTTTGATAATTTTTATTAGTATCATTTAATTGATTTTTTTGAGTAGCTAAATTAGGAATATATTTTTCTTCTTCACTATAAAAACAACTATTACCAATTGGTTCTACTCGTTTTTGGCCTAATAATACTTCTTTATATTTTATTAATATTTCTTTCATAAAAACCTCCATTATAATACTATTTTACTTCTTTATGTATAGTTGTCTTACGACAATGTTTACAAAATTTCTTTTGTTCTAATTTTTCTGGAGTATTCTTTTTATTTTTACTTGTAAAATAATTGATGTTTTTACATTCACTACATTTTAGTCCAACATCATTTCTATTTTCATTTTTAGCCATAATACTTCCCTCCTTTAAATAAACGCAAATCTATTATATCAAACTATTAATAATTTTCAAAGAGAATTTTTGAAACTTCTGTACTTATATGCTTATTAATATAAGCCGTGTATTCCGTTTTGCCATTTTCATGAGAAACATTAGGCGAAATGACTACTAAACTATATTTAGGATTATCTAAAGGAGCAAACATCGCATAAGACATGGTAATTGTTTTTACATCAGCTACACCATCATTATCACTATCATAAAATGATTCACTTGTTCCCGTTTTTCCGGCAGGATTCCATTTTAAATCGGTATAGCCTCTTCCAGTACCACCATCTATAACTTGTCTAAAGCCCTCTTTAATTCGCGCAAAATAATAGGCATCTAAATCAATTTCATTTAAAATTTGGCCTTTATTTTCTAATATAGCTTTCCCATTTTCATCAACTACTTTTTGCATTAAACTTAATTTTTTTCTTTGGCCATTATTTGCAATTGTATTAATATACTGAACAAGTTCAATAGGCGTGTAAGTGTCGTATTGCCCAATAGCTAAGTTTAATAGCAAATCATCAGCTACTTTGGAACCAATTAAACCAATCTGTTCATTGGGTAAATCAATCTCAGTTTTAACACCTAGACCATATTGGGCAAAAATATCTCGATATCTTTTAAAGTCGGCGCCAGTAACATTTAGATCCATATTATAATGATATGCTTTACCTGTAGATTTTATCGCTGTCAAAAATTGATAATAGTTACTTGACCACTTTAAAGCAGTGATGTCCGTTAAGACCCCTAACCTTTTAAACGAACATTTTTCGGGAACAAAATGTAATTTAACACAAGAGTCTACTACTTTTCCATCAGGAATAATTAAGTTATTCTTATAGCCGACCGTCTGTGAAGCCCCTTTGACTACCGAACCCACGGTATAAGCAGAAGTAATAATATTTTCATTTATATCACTAAATTCTTCTGTATTAGCGTCTAATCTTTTTCCTGCAAAAGCAATGATGGAACCATCTATCGGATTACTAACAATTACATAAGCATGATTATAATATTCCGTATTCGGCAACTTTTTCCCCGCCAATATTTTCTCTTCCATAATTTTTTCAATATCCATTTGCATATTAATATCGATAGCTAATACTAAATCATTCCCTCTTTTTTCAGGGGTCAAAAGTGTTAAAGTATTATCTGAATTAACTTTATAAGTCGCTTTTTGGCCTTTTAAATATTCTTCATATTCTTTCTCTAAATAACTTATTCCAACTCGATCATTTAAACTGTAACCTTTTTTTAAATATTCATCTTTTACTTCACTCGGTATGCCGGTTTTACTAGAAGAGACAGAACCTAAAATATTTTTTAAAACAGATCCATAAGGATAAGTACGTTCCCAAGTAATACTACCAGTCACCCCTTGAATATTGCTTTCCACTACTTGCGCATACTCTTCTTCCGTCACATTTTCATCTTTAATTGTTTTAACCTCATATTTATATCCCTTATTCATTAAAGCATAAATATGAGCAGCTAACCTTTCTTTCGTATCTAATTCATTTAACATTTCCTCAGTGATTCTTTGCAATTTTAACTTTTTTAAATCGCTCGTTTTAAGTTTACGATTTTGCACTTTTTCATATTCTTCTTTAGTAACTAGTTTATCAGTTTTATCTTGATTTAAAATGAGATAATATTCTTTAACTTCATTAATTTTTTCAATATATTCCATACTTAAAATATCCGCCAGACGGCGCGCAATGGTAATTTCGTCCTTAGGTTTAGTATCCACATTTTTTTTATAAACAATAGTCTTTACCCCAATATTATCTACTAAAATATTGCCATTGCGATCTAGAATGCGTCCACGCGGAGCCGAAGCAAGCGTGATAATTTTCTCTTGTTTAGCACTTAATAATTTTGTATAGTAATTTCTATTTACAGTATTTAAAGAATAAATTTTGATACCTGCAATTACAAAGATGCCTATTACCAAAGCATAGGCTATAATTTTTTTAGTCCTGCGCATAAAATCACCTATTATTATTATTTGTTTTATGCTAAAAAACTATACAAAAGCATAATATTAAAGTGAGGTGAATAATGGATAATTTAATCAAAAACTATATTTCAAAATTAACAAAAGAACAAGTTACTAGTTTTGCTTTAATGCATAATATTGTATTAAGTCCCCAAGAGCTTGATTTTACTTATGATTTTATCAAAACTAATTGGAAAGATATTATTAAAAATTATGATACTTTTAATTTAGAAGCTTATAAAAATCACTATAGTAGCGATAATTTTGAAAAAATAAAAATACTCTTTAAAGAGTATTCGGAAAAATTTAAACCATTCTTAAATTAGGAATGGTTTTTTAAAGCATAAATCATTTGTTCAATTTCTTGTTCTTCTTGCTTTTCTTGCTCTTCTTGACTTTTCTTTAAAGCCATATTTTCTTTAATTATATTTTCTCCTTCTAAAAATAAATTATCTAAAAGCAGACTTAAACTTTCTTTAGTAAATCTTTGTTTATATAATTCTAAAATATGTTTAGCCTGACGATATTCCATATTTTGTAAATTATTTTTTTCATTAAAAGTATCTTCGTCTTTCCAAGGTCCATCTATATCACTCACTATTATATTCCTAATATAAGTATGAGGATTTTTTTGTTTACAGTGAATATTATATAATTGACCACCTTTCACAGTGGCCGAAAGAATAGGAATTTCTTTACCAGTTAATATTTCTATTGCCTTTTCTTTATCTGATGAATTATATTCAACAATTAAAAATAAATCATATCCACTTTCTTTATATTTAATTCTATTATAAGGTGATTCAACCCAGGGGGCGTAGCCAAAATACGTCTCCTTTTTATTAAGGTCTTTTCCTCTTTTTATTTGTTCAAGTGGTACATAATAATAAGCCATTACCAATTCCTCCTTACTTTTTATAATAAGCTCTTATTTTATTTAAAACGTCTTGATCAAACTGTTTATTTTTAAACATTTCTATTTCAAACTTATAAGGAGGATAAAGACGTTCTTTATCTTCATCCGTATCCCCAATATAAGGCGTTTCTAATATTTTAGGAATATTTTCCAATTTAGGATTATATACAATATTATTTAAAGTTGTAAATCCTAAAGTGCCAAAGCCAATATTGGCATGGCGATCTTTATGTGAACCTTTTGTATTTTTGCTATCGTTGATATGAATACAACCTATTTTATCAAGGCCAATAATTTGATCAAATTCATTTAAATAAGTATCAAAATCTTGCATATCATAACCAGCATCATTTAAGTGACATGTATCTAGGCAAACACCAATACAATTTTTATTATCCACTCCGTTAATGATTTTTTGAATTTCTTCTAAATCACAGCCTAGTTCACTGCCTTTTCCGGCCATAGTTTCTAAAAGAATTGTTACTTTACATTCGGGATAAAGAATTTGATTTAAGCCATTAACTATATTTTCTATTCCCTCTTCTTTCGAAATACCAACAGCACTTCCCGGATGCAATACTAATCTTGTTATTCCTAATTGTTCACATCGACTAATTTCACTTTTAAGAAAATTAACACTAAAATTATATTTATCTTCGTTAGAGCGATTAGCTAAATTAACAATATAAGGCGCATGACAAATTATATCTTTTAACTTAATGTTGTTTTCATTCATTAGTTCATAAGCTTCGGTTGTAAAAATTTCATTAATAGGCTTTCTTACGGTATTTGTCGGTGCCCCCGTATAAAACATAAAGGTATTTGCTCCATAACTTAAAGCTTCTTTTAAACTTCCTAACAATTGCATATTACTAAATGAAACATGAGATCCAATTATTAACAATTCAACCACCCACTAAAATTATCTCAAAAAGATTATAAAAAAACAAGTTTTAAAACTTGTTTAAATGCTTTTTTGCTTATACAAAACAAAGGAATAACTATCTTTGGTCCAACTTAACTCCATTATTATTTTATCTTCATTTAATGTTGTAGGTTGCGCATAAAGTTTGGCGGTTCCATTTTCTAAAGATAAATCAAATGAACCATCAATTACAAATTTATTATGTTCCATTAAATACGCTACATATTTATTTAAATCAGTACTGACATTATCGATATTTTCAAATATATATTCAACCTTAAGACCATTATCATAACTATATTTTACCTTTTTAATAGGTCGATCACCTAAAACATAATTAACTGAAGCAATATTTGTACCCCCTACACCATAATGATCAGTCTTTTCCGCAACAACTTTTAAAACATAATTTCCTATAAAATATACCAAAATTAAAATTACTATTAAAACAACTAAAGACTTAGCTAAACTTATAACCATACTTATATAATTTCTTTGATATGCTGTTTCATTTAAAGTATATGTTCTTCTAGGTACTCCGTTATTATTCTTTAAACGTTCTTCTCTTTCTTTTTGTTTTTCTAATCTTTTAATTTCTTTTTTTCTAATTTTTCTTTCTTTTTCAGACATAAATAGTTCTGTATCTACTAAAGGAGCTCCACAATGACGACAAAATTTTTCACCCGCTTCATTTTCACTATTACATCTAGGACATAACATATAATCACTCCTTATTAATATTCACACTAATATTAGTATACCATTATTTTAATATTTTATGGTAGAAAAAAACAAGTGATTGACACTTGCCAATTAAGCTCCTCCACCACTAGAATTGTCACAAGCATTACTTACTGTTTCGGCTGTACCCAATTCTTCAGCTTTAAGTTCTGTTGATTTTTTGTTTTCTATACTATAATCCCCATTAGATAACCATATAGTATATGTTGCTTTTCCTGTATCTTTATCTATTGCTACCTTTATACTTCCTGAATAACCATTAAAGTCTTTATCAACAGGCAAATCTGTTATATCATAACATAAATCATCTTCTGTTTTATCTAAGACATTCTGAGCATACTTAGTATTTGCCGCTTTTACAAAGGATTGTGCTTCTGTAATAAATGCATTCTTTCTTGCATTTTCCATAATATTTAAAACACTAGGCATAGCTAACAAAATTAAAATTGCTAAAATAACGATTACTGCTAATAACTCTATTAAAGTAAAACCTTTTTTATTTAATTTAGTCTTCCCCATTTATATCTCTCCTTATGTTACAATTATATAACAAAAAAAAAGACAAAGTCAATAGAACTTTATCAATTTAAAACATTTAAAACACTACTAATTAAATCGATATTTTCAAGGGCATCATTTATTTTATCAGTAGTTCTAATTTTATATAAATCCTTCATCGCATTTTCAAATTTTTTATAATTGCTCGGACTTCTATTTAATTCTTTATACCAATGCGAATTGAGCTTTAAATATTCTTTCATTTTCGGATTTTCTTTAAATTTTATTTGTAAACTCTTTTGCATAATTTAATCCTCAAAAAATTTATTTAAAGGTCTAGGAGTTGTCGGCCCTTTTGCTATAGAAGCCGGAGAAGCATTTTTAGTAGTTAATTCGGAAATAAACCCTAAAGCTTTTTGAGCCGTATTTATATGTTTTTGAATACTATCCATATCAACATTTTTAACCATTTGTGTTATCCCTTTAATGCCATTATTAGAAATGGTATTATCATTTATATACTCTTTCCAGGCATTACTATCTTCCCCATAAATGTCATATATTTCATAAAATTTTTGCCAACTCATATTGCCATTTTTAATATACTTAACAAGTTCCGGATGTAAAGAAGCGAAACGTTTAAATTCTTCTTTTTTATTCATACGACCACCTACTATATCATATGTCTAAATGTTAAAATTATTATTAATTGTTGTTTGCAATTAGTAAAAACTATGCTATAATTGAAAATGAGGAAAGGCTATATAGTAAAAACAAATATCAATCACATTTGAGGGGTTTTGGTTGAAAGGAAAAACTCGCGAAAGCGAGCTCGTTGTTTTTACCAAAATATATAGTTGAGTACTCTTTTATTGTACTATTAAGTTGACAATTAATCAATTATTTAAACATAAAAAAATAGTCGATTGACTATTTGGCATTTTCTTCTGTTTCTTCTTGTACTTTGATTACTTCTTTACCTTTATAGTACCCACACTTAGGACATGCACGATGTGGCATTATTGTCTCTCCACATTTTGGACATGATGTCATTGCATTAACTGTTTTTTTCAAATGAGTACGACGCATTCTCTTTTTAGTTTTACTTGTTCTTCTAAATGGAACTGCCATATAATCACTCCTTCCCTTTTTCCAGTAGCTCTGTTAATTTTGCAAATCTAGAGTCTATTTTTTTAGTATTTTCATCTCTTAGTTCCCAACCTTCCCCACTTAAAGCGTCAACTTGTTTGCTTTTAGAGTAGCTTATTGGGACCTCCAATACAATATTTTGCCATAAAATCTCTGTAATATCAAGTGTATTTTCACTGTTTTGTGATTTTTTTAAGCTATCTCCCCCAATACTTTCTTCTATTTGGGAAGTAAAAGGATAATCTACCAATTCTAAGGAATAGGCATCTTCTAAAACCATTACACCCGTAAGTTGTAAATTCATCTCTAATTCATTTTCTAAACTGGCAATAATCTGACCTTTAAGATGTAAATTTTTTAAATTTTTAATATTCGTATCTTTAAATAAATCTTCACTTATAACAAAATCTTCATCAATCGAAATGATATTTTTAGAAGCTAATTGTTTTAAATCAATTTGCATTTATCTCACCCTTTAAATTGTAGCAAATTGCAACATATAAAACAATATGTTAAACTACATCTAGGTGATTTTATGCAAACTGTTGGCATTATTTGTGAATATAATCCGTTTCATAATGGTCATATTTATCATATTAAAAAAATTAAAGATTTATTCCCTAACTCTTTAATAATTTTAATTTTAAATGGTTATTTTACCGAACGCGCGGAGGTATCTATCATTTCTAAATTTGATAAAGTGACTATCGCTTTAGAATATAATATAGATTTAGTTGTTGAATTACCAGCAATTTTTGGTACTCAATCAGCTGATACTTTTGCTTCTAAATCTATAGAAATTTTAAACGAATTAAAGGTTGATACTTTAGTTTTTGGAAGTGAAAGTAATAATTTAGAGACTTTAATGAAAATCGCCCAAACCCAATTATCAGATTCAAACTATAATGTCCAAGTCAAAAAGTATTTAAAAGAAAAAAATAATTACCCAACTGCCTTAGCAAAAGCCTTAAATATTCCTTTTAATTACAATAACCCTAATGATTTATTAGCAATTTCCTATTTAAAAGCGATTTTGCAAATCAATCCTAATATTAAACCCGTATCTATTCAAAGAACTAGTCAATATCACGATATCCAAAGTAAGGAAGAAATTGTTAGTGCTACCAATATTCGCACTAAGCTTAAAAAACAAGAAGATATAACAAGATATTTACCTAAAATAGCTTATAAAAACATAAAAAATATTAATGAAGACTTACTATTTACTCTTTTAAAATATAAAATAAAGACATGTGCTGATTTAAGCGTATATTTGGACGTTGATGAAGGTATTGAAAATAGATTAGTTAAATTTGTTGATAAAACCAATAGTCTAGAGGATTTAATCAAAAGCATTAAATCTAAACGTTATACTTATAATAAAATAAATAGAATGCTCTTACATATTCTTCTTGATTTTAAAAAAACAGATAAACCCGATAATTTAGAATATATTCGAATTTTAGGCTTTAATCAAAAAGGCCAAACTTATTTAAACAAAATAAAAAAAGAAATAACTAAGCCTTTAAATCCTATATATAATTCTCAAACTTATAAATTAGAACAAAAAGCGATATTCCTTTATGATTTATTAACTAATTCCCAAGAAAAAGAAAGAGAAAGAAAAAATAAACCTTTGATCAAATAAAAAAACTTCTCATTTCTGAGAAACTTTAAAATGTAACCTCATCTTCATCCATAAATTTAATACCTCGTTTCATTAAATTTTTTTATTAATTTCAAATACAAACTTATTATAAAATAAGTTCTTTTTATTTACAAGTTTTTTTTAAAGAAAATTTTTATTTTTGGCAATTTTCACAAAAGTAAGTACTTCGTCCACCAATTTTAATCTTCTTAATAGGCAAACCGCATAAAGAACAAGGCTCACCTTCTTTTTTATGAACTTTTAATTTCTGTTGAAATCTACCAGTTACACCAAGTGAAGAAGTATAACTTTTAATTGTCGTACCACCCATAGCAATTGCTTCTTTAATTATTTCATTCGTAGCAATGATTATTTTTTCACATTCGCTTAATGTCATGTCTTTGCCTAGTTTTAACGGATTAATTCGGGCAGCAAATAACACTTCATTAGCATAAATGTTTCCTAAGCCACTAATTATTGTTTGATCTAGCAATAAGGTTTTAATGGGAATATTTTTATTGGTCAACTTACTTTTGAGATACTCTTTGGTCAAATTAGCACTAAAAGGTTCTTCTCCTTGTTTTTTTAGCGCCTCACAATAAGGTAAATCTTCTTTTTTAATTAAATTCATCCGTCCAAATTTACGAGTATCATGATATCTTAAATCGGTATCATCATCAAAGGTAATAATTATATGTTCATGTCTCTCAATCGGGTCTTGACTATTTTTTAAGAAAAATTTTCCTTCCATACGTAAATGCGACAATAAATAGTAATCATGAAGTTCAAAAATTAACCATTTCCCTCTTCTTTTTATATCAACAAATTCATTATTAATTAAATTAGTTTTAAATTCTTTTAAATCACTCTCAATCATTTTACCATAAATGATTTTAACGTCTTTGATTTTTTTGTGTAATATTTGTTTTTTTAATGTATTTCTAACCGTTTCTACTTCGGCAATTTCGGGCATAATCTACTCCTTTTCTAGATATTCTTCTAAAGTTATATTTTGATTTTTAATTTCTTGGGCAAAATTTCCAACATATCGTAAATGCCAGGGTTCATATCCATATCCTGTGATATTTTCTTTACCTTGCGGATAACGAATGATAAAACCAAATTGGCAAGCATTATCAGCAACTAACTTTAACACTGGATGATCTTGCATTTCAAAATCAATATAAAATCTATTATTTTCTTTTAAGCAAAAATCTACAGCTAAGCCAGTCTGATGTTCTGAATAACCGGGACGAGCTACAAATCTTAAAGTATGTTCTAACCCTTTTTCCGCTTCTATTTCTTCAAAGACCTTAGCTTGGTATTCTTTACTGCGATAACCACTTTCTACTTCTATATCATATCCTTTACTCTTAATAAAAGCTTGCAATTTATCAAAAGCTGCCGCTGTTTGCTTTTCTAAATAGACATTATCCTTATATTGACTATTTACTTTAACTATTTGAAAATCATTTTCTGGACAAGCATGAGTCTTATTGACTAAAATTAAATATTTATCTTCCATTATTGCACCCCTTACAATTTTATTACTTAGTTAGTTTTTTAACCCAATTAGTAATTAAAGTATCATCGGGTAAAGCTTCCGGATGAAATTGAACTCCTAACCAAAATAAATCATTTTCCGTGCTTTCCACCGCTTCTATAACATGATCTTCACTATAAGCTACTGGTTTTAATAGCATGCCCGTTCTTTTTGCTTCTACACTATGCATATGCAGAACGTTGGCTTGATTGCCATAAACAGTATTTAAAAAGGATTCTGGCATAATATTTATAGGATATAAGGCTTGCTCGTAGGAAGTTCTCGTGATTTCTCCATTATGAAACGTATCATCGGGAAGTTTTGATAAAGTTGGATTACTTTCAATCATTTCATGATAAATATCTAGCCACATTTGGGAAGTTATATGAGAATAATCTAGTTTTCTTTTCTTTATTTCTTCTAACATGACCGAAAAAATACACATAGCTTGCATACCCATACATACTCCTAAAACTGGCTTTTTATAAAGATAGGCATGAAATAATATTTCATATAATTTTTTTTCTATTTTATTTCCTCCTGGGTAAATAAAAGCATCACAAAACTCTAATATATCTTTATTGACCTTTTTATCATCTAGTAATATACCTAATGGAATAGCATTAGCAGCATATAATTTTTGACTAAAAAATTTGACAAATTCGTATCGATCTTTATAAGGATTTTCAGTTTCATCCCATCTAATATAAGGAATAATACCAATAACTGGCTTATTTTGTTTCATACCAATCCCTCCCATAATCAGCACTAGCTTTAAGTGGCACTGATAATTTTACTACATTTTCCATTATATTTTTCACAATTGTTTCCACTTGTTCTTTTTCTTCTTCTTTAACATCAAATATTAGTTCATCATGAACTTGTAAAAGCATTTTACTTTGAATATTATTCTGTAAAAAAGCTTTGTCTATTTCTACCATAGCCTTTTTAATTATATCCGCTGAAGTTCCTTGAATTGGTGTATTTAAAGCAATTCTTTCCCCCGCACTGCGAACTTGATATACCTTACTATATAACTCGTCAATATTTCTTTTTCGATTAAATAAAGTACGGACGTTCCCTTCATCATATGCTTCTTTAACTATATTATCCATATAATTTTTTACCCCTGGATATAATTCCAAATATTTATCAATAAATTTTTTAGCTTGTCTGGCATCAATACTAAGATTTTCGCCTAAACCAAAACCACTAATACCGTAAACTATTCCAAATATAACCGCTTTGGCTGTCGTACGCATATTTTTAGAAACCATTTCTTCGGGAACGTCAAAGATATCCGCCGCCACTTTTGTATGAATATCTTGATCATTAATAAAAGCTTGTTGTAATTCTTTAGAACCCGAGATATGAGCCAAGATTCTTAATTCTATCTGCGAATAATCAGCGGATAGAAACATATCATTTACCGGCACAAATGCCTTTCTTATTTTGCGACCTTCTTCATCTTTAGTGGGAATATTTTGTAAATTAGGATACGTAGAAGAAAGACGACCTGTTCGCGTTAAATTTTGGGTATATACAGTATGAATTTTACCATCTTCTAAAATAAAGTTAGGTAAGCCTTCAATATAAGTATTCATTAGTTTTGTTAAATTACGATATTCCATAATTTTTTCAATAATTGGGTGGTAACTCATTAATTTATGTAATATTTTTATATCTGTTTTATAACCTTTTACAGTCTTTTTACCAAAAGGCAGTCCTAATTTATTAAATAAAACATCGCCTAACTGCTTTGGGGAGGATATATTAAATTCGCTACCTGCCATATTATATATTTCTTTGGAAACTAAATCGATTTTTACACCTATTTCCTCTTTCATTTCTAATAAAACCTGAGGATTTACTTTAACTCCTTCAATTTCCATTTTCGCTAACACTTTGATTAAAGGCATTTCGACATTACTAAATAAATCATACATCTGTTCTGCCTTTAAATCTTCAATTAATTCATCTCGCGAATCAAAGATAAATCGCGATTTTAATATACAAGCCTTCTTTAAAGTTTCTAATTCAAAATTTTCTTTCATTAATGTTTCATAAAAGGGCGTCTCAATATTTTTATTATTCATTAAATAAGCTAAATCTTCTTTTAAGTTATCCCATAATAATGAAGAAGCAATCATAGTATCAAAGATACAATTTGTAACTTTAATACCTAATTTTTTTAATAAAACAATATTTTTCTTTAAATCATATGTATATAATATTTTATCTTCTAATAATGGAAATACTTCTTTTAGTAATTCTGGCTTTACATAATAATTGGTCTTTTTATCACTGATAGCCATGCCTAATATATGGGCAGTATGATAATTTACATCATCACATTCAATATAAAAAGCCACTATATCATCTAGGATTAAATCTTCTTTCCTATTTATTTCTGTATAAGAACAATTTAACTCTAGTTTTTCCTTTTTCATATCTTTAGTTAAAGAATAAAATTCTAATTCCTGATATAATTCATAAAGTTCTTTATTATCAGTTGGTTCATATTTAATGCTTTCTAAATCGTCTATTTCTAAAGGAACATCTCGATAAATAGTAGCCATTTCTTTACTGAATATGGCTTTTTGTTT